>CALZFZ010000053.1 GCA_945786965.1 uncultured Muriicola sp.
CAAGACCACCTGCGCCCGTATTCTTGCCAAACAGATCAATCGGGATGGCACCGAACAGGAGGATGAGGATTTTGCTTTTAATATTTTTGAACTGGATGCGGCTTCCAATAATTCGGTGGATGATATTCGAAACCTGATAGATCAGGTTCGCATACCACCCCAGGTAGGCAAGTATAAGGTCTATATCATAGATGAGGTGCACATGCTTTCTCAATCTGCGTTTAATGCGTTTCTGAAGACATTGGAAGAACCTCCAAAACATGCGATTTTTATACTGGCAACCACCGAGAAACATAAAATTATACCCACCATATTATCAAGATGCCAGATCTTTGATTTTAAACGTATTACCGTTTCAGATGCTGCTGCGTACTTAAAGTATATTTCCGAACAGCAGGGAATTAATGCCGAGGAAGATGCCCTGCATATCATTGCACAAAAAGCAGATGGGGCTATGCGCGACGCACTTTCAATTTTCGATCGGGTGGTTAGTTTTGCCGGGAAGGAATTAACGCGGAAAGCAGTAACCGAGAACTTAAATGTACTTGACTATGATACCTACTTTGCCGTAACCGATTTGATATTAAAGCATAAAATTCCTGAAATCCTGATCTTGTTTAACAAAACACTGGCACAAGGCTTTGAAGGACATCATTTTATTAGTGGTTTAGCATCTCATTTCAGGGATCTGTTGGTCTGCAAGCACGAAGACACCATTGCCTTGCTCGAAGTAGGTGAAAAAGCTAAAAAATTGTATTTGGAACAGGCAAAAAAAGCATCCCAGTCATTTTTATTGAAGGCACTGGATATTGCCAATCAATGCGACCTGCAATATAAAAACAGTAAAAATTCAAGATTGTTGGTAGAACTCTCACTGATGAAATTAGCATCCATCAATTTTGAGGACGAAAAAAAAAATTCTGACAGCACTTTAAAGGAACTGTTTGCTTTTAAGAAATTGATCCCTGCCTCTTACTTCACAACGAATGGTTCATCTCCTCTAAAAACAGATCAAAAGACAACTTTTGAACCCGTTATCCAATCCATTCCGGAATATGAAAAATTAGAAGAGACCGGGATATTGGTAAGTGATGCAGATCCGGATTCTGAAGATGAGGCTCTCGAAAATGACATTTTAACGATCCAAAACACTTTAGTCTCCGAACCGGCAAGAAAGATTACCTTAAAAGATCATACCAAAAGAGTTTCAGGCCTGTCGCTTTCCAGTATTCAGGCGAAAAAGAAACATCAATTAAATAAAATAGAAGTAACCTTCGATGAAGAAGATCTTCCTGAAGATGCCTTCACAGAAGAGGAAATGCAGGTACTTTGGGCACAGTATGTAAAAAAACTCGACGAAGAAGGAAGAAAGATCCTGGCCTCGAACCTCAGTTCGGACCTACCCAAACTAAAGGATAAACATTCCATTCTCATTGAGCTTCCCAACAATACCATGAAGAAAGAAATTGAAAGGGAACAATCTGAACTCATCAACATTTTAAAGAAGGGCCTTAATAATTACCATATTGTACTTACAATAAACGTCAATGAAGAAACGGCCAAAAAATACGCTTTTACTCCCCAGGAAAAGTATGAGAAATTACGCGAGAAAAACCCTGCCATTGACCTTTTGCGTAAAACATTCGATCTAGATCTTTGATCTGCTCAAGCGCCTGGTAATCAAAGTATACGCCAACATTACAAGAGACACCAATAACAGGCCCAAAGCTTCTCTGCCTTTTTCAATATGTATGTCTTCTCCTTCACCTAAGGCAATTCCCTCAAATTTATCGGGCCATAGAAAATAGGCTGCCACTGCATAGCCCAGGAACAAAACCCATCCCACTTTAAAATTAAATCTACCCAGAAAGAAAACCAAAGAAGCAATGCTTGGGATGCCATAAATGAAATACCAAAGCCAAACATCCGGGTCGTTCCATTGAACGATAGCTGCCAAGGCAAATAATACCATAAAAATAAAGGACATGATTTTAAAGAATACGTTCATCTACACCTGAATCTGAGGGTTTATAAATTTTCGAAATTCTACAGCCAGCTCAAAGATACTATAAGGAGGTGAGGTGAAACGGGTTTTTAAATCAATCGCCGTTCATGTCCAGGCTTTATAAAGAGGTTCTTCCTATTTTTGTAAAAAAATACAATGCTGGGACTCAAATTACCTACAGATCCGAGATGGGTTAACATCGTGGAAATGAATATTGATGAAATCCTGACAGACCATGCCTATTGTGAACAAAAAGCTGCCAGCACAGCCATTTCCCTGATCGTTTCCTTTCCTGAATACCCTGAACTCATACAGGAAATGATAGCCTTATCCCGTGAGGAAATGGGGCATTTTAAAATGGTCCATGATAAGATCTTAGCCCGAGGTAAGACCTTAGGCAGATACCGCAAGGACGAATATGCCATTGCCCTGCTTAAATTTTTTCCAAAAGGGGGTTCCCGAACCACTCAATTGGTTCATCGCTTATTATATGCCGCATTGATCGAAGCCAGAAGTTGCGAACGCTTTCGACTGCTATCGGAAGAACTAAAGGACAAGGAACTTGCAAAGTTTTACCACAACCTCATGGTTAGCGAAGCCTCGCATTATACCATGTTCTTAAAATTTGCCAGGAAATACGGCCAGCGTAACGAAGTTGATACAAAATGGCAGGCTTTACTGGATTTTGAAGCTAAGATCATGAAAGACCTTGGTAAAAAAGAGACGATACATGGGTAAGAATTAATCCTCTATAAGCCTGGCCTTATAGTATTCATAGATGGCAAACTGAGATCGAATTTTTGGTTTATCATTTCTCACATAGGCATTATCCTGGTTCGCATTAAACAAACGCGCCTTCACATTATCACTCCAGGATAATTGAAAGGTATCTAAGATCTCTTTTTTTACCTCCGGATCATAGATGGGACAGCCCACTTCAACCCTGTTCTCAATATTTCGGGTCATCCAATCTGCAGACGATATGTAGACCATGGTGTCTCCCCCATTCGCAAAAATAAATACTCTTGGATGTTCCAAAAACTTGTCGACGATACTTATGGCCTCAATATTCTCACTCATACCTTTTATCCCCGGGATCAGGCAACATATGCCCCGAATAATAAGCTGAATTTTAACTCCTGCCCTGCTGGCTTCATACAATTTATCGACCATCTTATAGCTCGTTAAACTGTTCATTTTTATTTTAATATACGCCTCTTTGCCTTCTTTTACATTTTCTATTTCTTGGTCAATCAGCCTTTTGAAAGCACTTCTGGTATAATGAGGAGATACGATCAGGTGTTTGTATTTATTGATCTTATAGGTGGTTTCAAAAAAATCGAACACCTTGTTCAGTTCTTTTAAAATGGGCTCGTTGGCTGTGAACAAGGTATAATCCGTATAAATTTTTCCGGTAGATTCATTAAAATTTCCGGTGCTTATAAATCCATATCGGTTGATCTTTTCATGTTCTTCCCGTTCAATCATGCATATTTTACAGTGGACTTTTAAGCCCGGAACGCCAAATATTACTTTAATACCTTCTTCCTGAAGCTGTTCGGCATATCCAATATTTGCAGTTTCATCGAAACGCGCTCTCAACTCTATCTGAACCGTAACTTGTTTTCCATTCTTCGCTGCATTAATAAGCGATGCCACTACCTGGGAATTATCGGCAAGTCTGTAAACAGTTATTTTGATGGTTTTGACCTTAGGATCTATGGCAGCCTCACGTAAAAACTTAATGACATATGAAAAATTGTGGTAAGGCGCATACATCATATAGTCTTTTAGCGCGATTCGTTCCAATAAACTCCCTTCCTGGCTTAAGCCTTTGATAGGAAGGGGTTTAATTTTTTTATACATCAATTCGTCCTTTCCCAGGCTGGGGAAGCCCATATAATCTCTCCTGTTATGATAGCGGCCACCGGGAATGACACTATCTGTATCCGCGATCCCCATTTTATCCTTTAGAAATTGCAGGGTGTCTTCTTCTATGTTTTTATCATAGACAAAACGAACGGGGTCACTGATCTTCCGGTTATCGACGCTGGATGAAATTTTTTCTATAAAACTTTTACTCAGGTCATTATCGATATCCAATTCTGCATCCCTTGTAATTTTGATCATATGGGCCGAAATGGTCCTGTAATCGAACATGGAAAAAAGATTGTCGAGGCAGTAGCGGATTAAATCGTCCAGAATGATAATGAAATGTTTATCACCTTCTATAGGCAGTACCACAAACCTGTCTATTCCCTTAGGAATTTCAATAAGGGCAAAGCGTTTTTCCTTCTTCAGGCCTGTCTGTTTGGTCCTTTCCTCACTTTTAAGCACCATTTTTACAGCCAGGTAAGCAGCTGAGTCCTTTAGCATAGGAAATACCGTTAAATCATTGAGAATGATTGTCATTAACTGCGGACTCACCTTTTCCAGGAAATAGGTCTTTAAAAACTTGGATTGTTCTTCCGTAACCTCTTCTTCATTGATCAAATAAATATTTTCATCCTCTAGTTCCCTCTCAATATCCTTGTGTATCTCTAAACTACGCGATTGTTGTTCAATTACTATTTTGGTGATCTCTTCCAGCAGGTCTTTGGCAATTTCGCCTCCAAGCACACTTTTCCCGGATTTACCAGCCTCAACGATCCGTTTTACCGTAGCGTAGCGTACCTTAAAAAATTCGTCCAGATTATTGGAGAAAATACCCAGAAAGCGCAAACGTTCAATTAGAGGAACGTTTACATCGGCACTTTCCTGAAGCACCCTATCATTAAATTTTAACCAGCTTATTTCCCTATTGATGTACTGATTCTTGCTTTTGATCATCCCCGAAGGCTTTTTGGAAATATACAATGTTCTGTTTTGCCCTTTTCAATGGATTTCCAAGAATTCGTATTGAATTTTAAATGAACCAGACCGGTAGTGGGAACATTATCGATCATGGTATCACCCAGACTATTTGCTACTTCGGTAAAAGCATGGTTGTGCCCAAAGATCATGACCGTAATTAATGAATCCGGAAGATCGTGCACGAATTGCATCACCATTCCACCTGAAAAATCATAGAGTTCATTAGTGAGTAAAAGATCCTTGAACGGTATATTCAGGTTCCTTAAAAATATGATACAGGTATGCAGTGCCCTGTTAGCCGGGCTGGAATATACAGCATCAATTTCAAGGCCTTTTTTGCTAAATTTTTCAGAGACCAAATGCCCATCGTCAATTCCCCTTTGTTTCAGCGGACGATCCTTATCCCCCACTTCGTAGTCCCAAGAAGACTTTCCATGCCTAACCAGTACAAGTTGTTTCATATTACCTTCATCTTTTAGTGTTTGCGCCCTGTTCAAAAGTGTTCGTGAGGATACGCCCTATCCTATGGTCCGTAGATTATTACCCTATTTTTTTCAGGGGGCCAATCTTTCTATTTTCCAATTATAATCTTCCTGCAAAGTATAGCGGATCCTATCGTGCAATCGATTGGGTCTTCCCTGCCAAAATTCCATTGATACAGGTGTCACCAAATAGCCACCCCAATTAGCCGGCCGCTCTATTTCCTTATCCTTGTATTCCTCTTCCGCCTGCTTTAACTTTTCGTCTAAAACCTCCCTGGAGGAAATTACACTGCTTTGATCCGATACAATGGAACCTAATTTACTACCTATTGGCCTGGACTCAAAATACCCGTCGGACATATTTTTGGGTATCTTCTTAGCGGTACCTTTAATTATGATTTGACGTTCCATGACCGGCCAAAAGAACGATAAACAAACCCGGGGATTGCTAGCAATGGCTTTTCCTTTTTCACTGTCATAGTTGGTATAAAATATAAAACCCTCAAAGGTGTATTTCTTTAATAATACCATCCTTGATTTTGGAAAGCCATCCAACCCAATAGTGGATATGTTCATTGCATTGGTTTCATCTACCGTTTCAGATTTTTCTACTTCATAGTACCATTTTTGAAAAAGCTCCATCGGATTATCTGAAATAATTTCTTCCGATAATGCGCTCTTCTCATATGACTTTCTAAAATTTCCTAATTCGTTTTGCATTTCTTGTCCAAGCTAAATTCTGTGACCACAAAGTTGGTGAAAACTTAATAAAAAGGGAAAATTATTCCTCCTTTTTGTTTTTATACGCTTATCCCATTTGGCCTATAATGTATGAACTATTTATCAGTTAACACAACACCAGAATGGACAGTTAGCGGAAATGTAAAATGAACTATTCTAAAACTCGAATACCTTCCCGTCGTCTGCCAGCAAAACATGTGGAAATATTGTTTTGGCCTCTGATTCAAATGCATGGAGGCCTTTGTATCTGGTTGAAAAGTGTCCTAAAAGTAATTGTTTAACAGCTGCAGCCTTGGCAATGGTCGCAGCTTCTTTGGCAGTAGCATGTTTGGTTTTTCGTGCCAAATGTGCTTCAGATTCCAAAAAAGTGGATTCATGATATAAAACATCAGCTCCCTGAAAATGCTTTATTGCCTCAGGATAATAGGCCGTATCACTACAGTAGGCGTACCTTTTTGGGGAAGGGGGATCTAACGATAGTAGTTTGTTGGAAATGCGCTTCCCATTATCTAGTGTAACATCATTTCCCTTCTTGATCATCTTAAAATAGGCCTTGTCTATCCCGTAGTTCCGTACTGCTTCAACATTTAAGGTACGCTCCAGTGGATTTTCCTGAAACAGAAAACCGTTGGTATATATGCGATGGTCTAAGGGAATGGTCGATACCTTTACTTTACTGTCTTGGTAAACCAATTGCGACTCCTTACTTTCCAGCTCATGAAAGAGCAATTCAAAACCTGTCCAGGAGTTTCCTACTTTGAGCAGTAAGTTAATAACTTCTTTGATACCCTTTGGACCATAGATATGCAGTTCCTTTTCTCTACCTAAAAGCTGGAAGGTTGAAATTAATCCGGGAAGCCCAAAAAAATGATCGCCATGCAGATGAGAGATAAAGATATGGCTGATCCTTGAAAACTTTATTTTGTGTTTTCTCAATTGCACCTGGGTCCCTTCTCCACAATCTATCAAGAAAAGATGATTCCTTATTTCTAAAACCTGTGAGGTAGGATTGGTAAGAGTCCTCGGTGTCGCAGCATAGCATCCCAGAATGTGCAATTTCATAACTAAAATCTAGGTTTTCCGAATATATCTTAATGATTCCTCGGCTGTAAAATTGGACTTAAAGGTGAAGGCGTAAGGCGATTCTCCTATTTGATTCAGATACTGTAGCCTTTCTTTGGCTTCTTGTAAAGTAATATCTGGCTTTTGGGTATACCAACAAGCCATATGTATTGATTTCATTTTCGAAAACCATTCTTTCCGACGTTTATAAATATCCACATGGGCTGTCTGGTACGTAAAAGCCATTACGGATTCACGCGATTCCCAAACCGACATATTTACGATTATAAAATCATCGTTAAAAATATCATTTGCATTTTGAACATCCTCCTCTTCCTTCCATCGCCAAACAAAGCCAGGGCATTGTTTGGCCAGGGCATTAATTCTTGTAGTGTTATTTACGAAATCTGCCATTTGTGGGTGGTCCAGTGGAACCAACATTCTTGCTATGTTCACTTGTGCAAAAAAAAGATGCATAGGCTAAAGTTCCAGGTCCCGTTCTATTTCTTCCATATCGATAAGATCTAATGCTTCCTGTATGGTTGGGACCACACAGATCTCATCGGGAACCTCATCATAAGTGACTTTATCGGTTACCAGTACAAAAGACTTTTTCGCCCCACGATGCTTATTTGAAAGTTGTAAAAACTCCAAGACATCACCCGAAGTAAGTTTGGTAAACGAAAACAAGTTCACCACAATATGATCGTTCCTGATCTTATCATACGAGGCATTTAAATTTTCCATAAATTTTGCCAGGGAGATGTTTTCCTGAAAAACGATCGTTGAATTACCATCTTTTTCAAATATCATAGGATGCTACTTTATTTGTGAAGCTAATAAATAAATAACGGCCATCCGAATGGCAACTCCATTTTCTACCTGGTGCAAAATAATGGATTGGGAAGAATCTGCAACATCGCTGGTTATTTCAACGCCTCTATTAATAGGACCTGGGTGCATAATAACTATTTCCTTATCCAGGCTTTCCAGGATGGTCTTATTAATTCCATACTGTTGGGTATACTCACGGGTCGTTGGGAAGTAACTGATTTCCATCCGTTCATTTTGGATCCTTAGCATATTCGCAACATCGCACCAATTTAATGCTTTTCTTAGGTTGGGCTCTATCTCCACCCCTAAAGACTCTATGTATTTGGGAATTAATGTTTTAGGTCCACATACCTTTACCTGAGCCCCCTGTAATTTTAGTGCGAAGATGTTAGACAAGGCCACCCTTGAATGAAGAACATCTCCTATGATCACTACCTTTTTTCCTGAAACATCTCCTAGTTTTTCCCTGATGGAATACGAATCTAGTAATGCTTGTGTAGGATGTTCATGGGCTCCGTCTCCTGCATTGATGATGGAGGCCTTTACATGTTTTGAAAGAAAGATACCGGCTCCCGGATTTGGGTGGCGCATTACTACCATATCCACTTTCATGGAGAGGATATTATTTACAGTATCGATCAACGTTTCTCCTTTTTTTACGGAAGATTGAGAGGCAGAGAAGTTAATAACGTCTGCTGACAAACGTTTTTCTGCCAGTTCAAAACTAAGTTTTGTCCGGGTACTACTCTCAAAAAATATATTGGCAATGGTAATATCCCTGAGTGAGGGGACTTTTTTGATCGATCGGTTTATTACTTCTTTAAAATGATCGGCTGTTTCAAAAATGAGTTGTATATCCTTTTCATCCAGATATTTAATTCCCAAGAGGTGTTTTACACTCAGTGTAGCCATAGACTCATTTATTAACTAAATATACTACATCCTTTCCTTCGTTTTCTTCCCACATCACTTTCACTTTTTCTTCATTAATCGCATCTACCTGTCTGCCCCGATAGTTCGGTTGTATAGGCAAATGCCTGCTGAACCTTCGGTCTATCAATGTAAGTAATTCTATATCCTGAGGTCTTCCAAAAGACTGAATCGCTGTAAGGGCGGCCCTTATGCTCCTTCCGGTATACAAAACATCATCTATCAGGACCACATTTTTACCTTCAACTAAAAAATCTATATGGGTGGTACTCGCTTCAAGGGGTTTGTCTCCCCGCCTAAAATCATCGCGGTAAAAAGTTATATCTAGCAGGCCCAGTTTTATTCCGGGCACTTTATACTCTTCCTTCAAGATCCTGGCCAGGCGCTTAGCCAAAAAAATACCCCTAGGCTGCAATCCTATCAATACCGTGTCCTTAAAGTCGAGATGATTTTCTAATAGTTGGCAAGCAAGTCGATGTAAAATGATGTGAATTTCTTTTGAGGAAAGAAGTACTTTTTGACTCATGGATAAAGCGACCAACTTATTTGAAAGCAAAAATAGGGATTTCTATTTAATAATATCAGTCCAGTAAAGATATAGTGATCTATAATTTGTTAGACAGAAAGGCGCTTCATCTGACGCAAAATAAAAAACCCCGACATAATTGCCGGGGCTTCCTCTTTTATACACTGATAAAAATTACCAAGAATTACTTTTTCTTCCCGGCTTCCATTTTATCTTTCAACGCCTGTAATTGCTCATTTGCATCGCCCAAGGTTGGCTTAGACTCTTCAGCTGAGGCAGCTGATTTTTTCCTGGCAGCTTTTACATTACGTTGCTCTTCTTCTTTAAAAATGGCCGTATGGCTGGCAACTACTCGCTTGAACTCTTTATTAAACTCAATGATCTTGAAGAGTGCCTCTTCCCCTTTGCCCAGCTTTTTACCATCTTCTTTCTCCATATGACGCTGAGGAATAAAAGCAGTGATGTCCTTGTTAAAATCTATCACAGCACCTTTGTCTACAATTTCGGTAATAGCAGCCGTGTGCTCAGTACCTAATGCAAACTCTTTTTCATATTTATCCCATGGGTTGGCAGTGGTCTGTTTGTGTCCCAAACTTAATTTACGACCTTCCACATCTAATTCAAGTACTTCTACCTCCAGTGTGTCGCCTACAACAACAAATTCTGATGGGTGTTTTATTTTCTTAGTCCAGGAAAGGTCAGAAATATAAATTAACCCATCGATCCCTTCTTCTAGTTCTACAAAAACACCAAAGTTTGTAAAGTTTCTTACAATCCCTTTATGCTTAGATCCTACTGGATATTTTTTAGTAATATCGGTCCATGGATCAGGTGTCAATTGTTTAATACCCAAGGACATCTTTCGGTCTTCCCTATCCAGCGTTAAAACAACCGCTTCCAGTTCATCACCAACCTTTACAAAATCCTGAGCCGATCTTAAGTGGGTAGACCAGGACATTTCAGAAACATGTATCAATCCTTCCACACCTTCTGCAACCTCAAGGAAAGCACCGTAATCTGCAATTACAACAACTTTACCTTTTACTTTATCCCCTATTTTGATCTCATCGCCTAAAGCATCCCATGGATGTTTTTCCAATTGTTTTAATCCTAATTGAATTCTTGATTTGTTTTCATCAAAGTCAAGGATTACCACATTGAGTTTTTCATCTAATTCTACAATTTCATTCGGATGGTTTATCCTGCTCCATGAAAGATCTGTAATATGTACCAATCCGTCTACGCCTCCAAGATCAATAAACACGCCATAGGAAGTGATGTTCTTTACAACTCCTTCTAAAACCTGTCCTTTTTCTAACTGGCTTATGATCTCTTTCTTCTGCTCTTCGATATCAGCCTCAATAAGGGCTTTATGAGATACTACCACGTTTTTAAATTCGTGGTTAATTTTAACCACTTTAAATTCCATGGTCTTACCAACATACTGATCGTAATCCCTAATTGGTTTTACATCTATTTGAGACCCTGGCAAGAACGCCTCGATGCCGAATATATCAACAATCATACCCCCTTTGGTTCTGCATTTTACAAAACCGGTAACTACTTCTTCTTTATCGTGGGCAGCATTTACTCTATCCCAAGCCTGTATGGTTCGGGCTTTTCTGTGAGACAATACCAATTGTCCGCTTTTGTCTTCGCGAATATCGATCAGTACCTCTACCTTATCACCAACTTTTAAATCCGGATTATAGCGAAATTCGTTTAAGGAGATTACCCCTTCAGACTTGGCATTGATGTCAATAATAGCTTCCCGTTCCGTTAGGTACGTAACCGTTCCTTGTACTACTTCCTCATCTGCCGTATCTACGAAATTTTCGGCTACTAATTTCTCAAACTCCTCTAATTTAGATTCGTCTACGCGCTCAATTCCCTCTTCATACTTATCCCAGTCAAAGTTTTCCAAAAATTCCTTTGGATCTTGTTGTGGTTTTTCTGCTTTTTGTTCCTGAGCTACCTCAGCTACCTGAGTTTCTTCTTTTTTTACTTTGTCTTCAGCCATTTTGCTGATCATTATTTGTATTTCATAATCCTTTAAGAGTAAAGCAAAAATTATGAAAGTTGTTCTTATCCTTTTTTAGATATCCCTTTTCCTCTTAAATACGTGCAAAAAAGGTCTGCAAAAATACAATTTAATTCTTGTTTTAACAACCTTTAAAATAGATGGCTAAAATTTGGCTTGTATTAGGCACAATTCTAAGGAATAATTCCTGCGGATTTCGTATCTTTCAGGCTTATAAAATAACCTAATAAAATTAAGTAATATGAGTGTTAAGGATAAGTATCAGCCTGTTCTTTCTTTAGGCGAACAATTAGGAATTAAAGATGGAAAAGTATCAGTAGATGATGGTATCTTAAAGATTAAAGGTCAGGCCCAGACAGCCTATCAAAAAAACCTTTTATGGGATAAAATAAAAGCGATAGGTGGGGAACACCCTTCGGATATCAAGGCAAATATTACCGTTGAAGATGAGAGCGTTTATCATCGGCACGTGGTTCAAAGAGGGGAATCCCTGAGCAAGATCGCAAAGCATTATTATGGCGATCCCATGAAATACAAGCAAATATTTTCGGCCAATACCAATATATTAAAGAATCCGGATTTGATTCATCCAGACCAGGTTCTGGTGATACCTAAACTTTAATTTTAAAATGTGAAAGGCTCCTTAATTGGAGCCTTTTTTATTGCTGGTTTATTATACTGCTAGCCAAGCGGTGAATGCGTTCAAATTGTTCTTTTGGGCTCATGGTACTATTATCAAGTTCAATTGCATCTTTGGCCCTCTTTAGTGGTGAGAATTCACGGTTGGAATCAATATAATCCCGTTCCTCCACATTTTTTAAAACATCATCAAATGCAATGTCTTCCCCCCTTGAAAGCAATTCTTTGTAGCGCCTGGTAGCCCTGATGTCAGGGGCAGCAGTCATAAATATTTTGAGTTCCGCATCCGGAAATACGACGGTTCCAATATCGCGTCCATCCATGACGATGCCCTTGTTCTTGCCCATTTCTTTTTGAAGTTGCACCAATTTATGACGTACTTCTTCGATAACGGCAATTTTGCTGACATACCTGGAAACTTCCAGGGTCCGAATTTCTTTTTCAACATTCTCAGAATTCAAATACATCTCCGAGAATCCCAGTTCCGGGTTAAAACGAAACTCCAACTGAATTTTGTTTAGATCGCGCAGTAGTTTTTCCCGATCTGGATGCTCAGATCCAATAAATCCTTTTTTGAGTGCATACAATGTAATGGCCCTGTACATGGCCCCCGTATCCACATAAACATACCCCAATGCCTTCGCCAATTGTTTGGCGATGGTACTTTTCCCGGTAGAAGAATACCCGTCGATGGCAATGGTGATCTTTTTCATGAATTAAAAATAAGGAGAATAGTTGTACCCCACTAATACAGAACTGATCATACGTTTATGGAACGAAGCTGAATGATCTTTCTTTAAAAAATCTTCCCTGTGGTGCCTACAGTTTTTTTGCATTTTTTACCTTCTGATTCGTAATCGCAATGTCGATAACCTCGCTCATATCAGATACGTAGTGAAAAGTTAAGCCTTTTAGATACGCTGGTTTGATCTCAAGAATATCTCGTCTGTTTTCTTCGGACAAAATGATCTCCTTAATCCTGGCTCGTTTTGCCGCAAGGATCTTCTCCTTAATTCCACCCACCGGTAAAACCTTTCCTCTTAAGGTGATCTCTCCGGTCATCGCCGTACTTTTCTTTACTTTTTTCTGAGTAAACAGCGATACAAGAGATGTTAACATGGTGATGCCTGCGCTAGGGCCATCCTTTGGGGTGGCACCCTCAGGAACGTGAATATGAACATTATACTCGTCAAAAACAGCTGGGTCTAGCCCAAATGAATCTGCATTCGATTTTATGTATTCCATGGCTATGGTGGCCGACTCCTTCATTACCTTCCCTAAATTACCAGTAATATTGAGTTGTCCCTTTCCTTTAGATAAAATAGATTCTATAAAAAGGATATCCCCCCCTACGCTGGTCCATGCCAACCCGGTTACTACCCCGGCAACTTCATTACTCTCATATTTATCCCGCTCCAATCTGGCAGGCCCCAAAACTTTTTCTATGTCCTCATTAGAAACCTTTACATCATATGCCTCTTCTATGGCGATCGATTTTGCAGCGTAACGCACCATTTTGGCAATCTGTTTTTCCAAACTACGAACCCCGGACTCACGGGTATACCCTTCCACAATTTTTTCCAATTGCCGCTTTCCAATCTTTAGGTCATTAGCCGTAAGACCATGCTCTTTGAGTTGTTTTGGCAACAAATGTCTTTTGGCAATTTCAACTTTTTCTTCAATGGTATAGCCTGTTACCCTAATGACCTCCATCCTGTCTAACAAAGCCGGTTGAATGGACGAAAGATTGTTGGCAGTAGCAATAAACATAACCCTGGAAAGATCGTATCCCATTTCCAGGAAGTTATCGTGGAACTCATTGTTCTGTTCCGGGTCTAAAACTTCCAACATGGCAGAAGAAGGATCTCCCTGATAGCTGCTGGATAATTTATCTATTTCATCCAGGATAAATACCGGGTTCGACGTCCCCGCTTTTTTAATACTTTGTATGATCCTGCCTGGCATTGCACCGATATATGTCTTTCGATGTCCTCTAATTTCAGCCTCATCGCGCATGCCACCCAGGGACATGCGTACATATTTCCTTCCCAGTGCTTCCGCAACAGATTTACCCAGGGATGTTTTACCCACTCCTGGAGGGCCATAGAGACATAGGATGGGCGACTTCATATCATTTCTGAGTTTCAGAACAGCCAGGTATTCTATAATACGACGCTTTACATCCTCGAGCCCATAATGATCCCTATCCAGTATTTTTTGTGCCTTTTTCAGATCAAACTTGTCTTTCGAGTATTTCTCCCATGGTAAGTCTAAAAAAAGATCCAGATAATTTCGTTGAATGCTATATTCCGCAACCTGCGGGTTCATGCGTTGCATTTTGGCCAGTTCTTTTTCAAAATGTTCACGCACCTTGTCATTCCATTTCTTCTTTTTGGCCTTCGCCTGCATTTCATCAATTTCCTCATCATAAGATGCTCCGCCCAATTCTTCCTGGATAGTCTTCATTTGCTGATGCAGAAAATATTCACGCTGTTGCTGGTCCAGATCACTTCTAACTTTTGACTGGATGTCTTTTTGCAAGGCGAGTTTTTGCAACTCAACATTCATATGCTTCAAAGTCGCAAGTGCCCTGTCCTTAAGATTATCTATCTCAAGAAGAATCTGCTTTTCTTTAACGCTAAGATTTAGGTTAGAAGAAACAAAGTTTATTAAGAATGACTTGCTCTGGATATTTTTAATGGCAAAAGACGCTTCACTGGGGATATTGGGATTATCCCTGATAATTTGCAAGGCAATCTCCTTAATAGATTCAATTATGGCTACAAACTCATTACCACTCTGATCTACTAATTCATCTTTTGCCTCTCTGATCGTCGCAGTCATATAGGGTGTTTCGGTCAACACCTCCGCG
>CALZFZ010000054.1 GCA_945786965.1 uncultured Muriicola sp.
CAAGTGATCTTCAAATTTACAAACAACGCCACTATTTCTGGTTGGAGCGTGGTAAATGACGGCGTAATGGGAGGTAGGTCTCAGGGTCGTTTTTCAGTAAATAAAGAAGGCAAGGGACTGTTTCAGGGGAATGTTTCATTGGAAAACAACGGGGGCTTCTCCTTAGTGCAATACCGTTTTCCTGCAAGGGAAGTAAGCGGATTTAAGAAATTGGTTATCACTTTAAAAGGCGACGGCAAGGAGTATCAGATTCGATTGAAACGAGAAACATCCCAATATTATTCCTATGCATACCCCGTACAAACTTCCGGGGACTGGCAAACGCTGGAAATACCTTTTAATAAAATGGTCCCACAGTTTCGTGGAAGAAAACTTAACATGGCTACTTTTCCGGGCGACCGTATTGAAGAAATTGCGATCCTCATTGGCAACAAGAAAGCGGAAGAATTCAGGTTGGAAATAGATCAAATACTACTGGGCAAATAAGGCCGTTCTTGCATGTCATTTCTTTTTTCGGGCTTGGTACTAAATATCCTTTTGAATAAGTTTTATATCTTGTCTTTTTAAAATGCATCTATGAAGTACTCACTTTACCTTTGCCTAATGTTTGTATTTCCGCTGGGAACATCCATAGCACAGGACACCCTGAAAGTGAACCAGGATCGACTGGAAACCAACTTGTTAACACTGGCTGATTATGGAAAAATGGAAAATGGGGAAACCAACCGGGTAGCCTTCAGTGATGCCGACCTGGAAGGCCGGGCCTATATCATTTCCCTGATGCAAGTGACAGGGCTTGAAGTAAGCATTGACTTTGCAGGAAATATCATCGGGAAGCGACCAGGGAAATACCCAAACCTGAAACCCATAGGCTTCGGTTCCCATATCGATATGGTGCCTAATGGAGGAAATTATGATGGCTGCGTGGGTTCACTTGCTGCCATTGAAGTAATAAGGACCCTGAATGAAACGGGGATACAAACTGAGCATCCCCTGGAGGTCTTCATTTTTTCGAATGAGGAAGGGGGCGTAATGGGTAGCAGGGCCCTAATAGGAGATCTCAAGGAAGAAGCCCTTAATGTGGTGAACAGCACGGGGTTTACTATGAGGGAAGGGATAGATCGCATAGGGGGAGAAGCAAGCCGCATCGCGGAGGTAGAACGCCCTAAAGGCAGTTTAGCGGCTTTCCTCGAACTCCATATAGAGCAAGGTGGGATACTGGACAGGGAACAAATCGATATTGGAGTTGTGGAAGGGATTGTAGGCATAAAATGGTGGGACGTCAGCATCGAAGGATTTGCGAACCATGCTGGTACTACCCCTATGGCTTTGAGAAAAGACGCTTTACTGGCAGCGGCAAGATTTACCCTGGCCGTCAATGAAGTAACCAATAGTTTTGAAGGAAATCAGGTAGGAACAGTAGGCAGGATCTCGGCCTTCCCCGGAGCTCCAAACGTGATCCCGGGTAGGGTAGAATTAAGCCTGGAGATACGCGACTTGTCATCAGAGAAAATAGAAACGCTCTTTCGTGCCATGGAACAGCGGGCAAAAGACATTGAAAATAGAACAGGGACTCAATTTACCTTTACCCCCATTGATGCCACTTCGGCTCCTGCCCTCACGGATCCAAGGATACAAACACAGATCACAAAGGAAGCCAAAGCCCTTGGTCTGAGTACTAAACAAATGCAAAGCGGGGCCGGGCATGATGCTCAGGACATGGCCAAAATAGTACCTGTAGGGATGATCTTTGTCCCAAGCCTTAACGGGATCAGCCATTCCCCAAAAGAATTTACGTACGCCGAGGACATGGCCAATGGGGCCAATGTATTGCTGAGAACCATATTGGCTTTGGATTCGACCTGGGAATAAGTGAGCTATGTATAGTCTTATTTCCGATAATATTTTTGCTTTTCCTTTTCAAAAACAAGACAATAAATTAAGTATCTTGAAAATTAAAAACTCTCTCATATGATTCGATATTGCCACACCCTTTTCTTAGTCTTTTTTTGTTTTAGCGTAAGTGCACAAACAATTACCGGTTTTAAACCGGAGAACACTCAAGATCAGTTAAATCTGGAAGCCACCTTTGAATCTAAATTATCGGCATCTAACCTGGATACCTGGATGCAGCAAATGGCGGCACAACCCCATTGGGTTGGCACGGATTATGGTCGGGAAAATGCTGAGTGGATGGTAAAACAATTCAAATCCTGGGGGTATGATGCCCAAATAGAGACCTATCAGATTCTTTTTCCCTATCCCAAGATCCGTGAATTGAAACTGGTAGCTCCTACCCCATATAAAGCCAAGCTTACAGCCGTCCCTGTAGATGGAGACTCATTTACAGCCCAGGGAGCGGCTCTTTTACCAAGTTATAATGCTTTTTCCACAGATGGAGATGTAGAGGCCGAACTGGTGTTTGTTAATTATGGTGTTCCCCAGGATTACGAAGAACTTGAAAAATTGGGGATCGATGTAAAAGGAAAAATAGTCATTGCGAAATACTACGGTTCCTGGAGAGGCATTAAACCAAAACTGGCGGCAGAAAAGGGTGCCATTGGTTGCATCATCTATTCAGACCCTGAGGATGACGGATATGTTCGTGGCGATGTATATCCAAAAGGGGCGTTTAAAAATAAAACAGGAGTACAAAGGGGCTCGGTAATGGATATGCCCTTGTATCCGGGAGATGTGCTAACGCCTGGCATTGGGGCTACTAAAGATGCCAAGAGATTGGACCGAAAAGAAGCTCCTACGATCACCAAAATTCCTGTCTTACCTATTTCCTATGAAGATGCACAGCCCTTGCTGGCGGCATTGGAAGGTCCGGTTGCACCAACTAGTTGGAAAGGCGGATTACCCATTACCTATCACATTGGTCCAGGCCCCGCAAAGGTGCATTTAAAACTGGAATTCGACTGGAAATTAACCCCGGCCCATAACGTGATCGCTAAACTTAAAGGATCTGAATACCCCGATCAGTGGGTAATGCGCGGCAATCACCACGATGCCTGGGTGCATGGAGCTTCAGATCCCGTAAGTGGCATGGTGGCCTTACTAGAGGAAGCCCGTGTCGTGGGAGCGCTGGCCAAAAGCGGACAGCGGCCCAAACGCACCATCGTTTATTGTGGGTGGGATGCAGAAGAACCCGGCCTTATAGGCTCTACCGAATGGGTTGAAGATCATAAAAAAGAACTGCAGCAAAAGGTTGTTGCCTATATCAATACCGATGGAAATGGGCGCGGCTTTTTTAATGCAGGCGGATCCCATTCCCTGCAAGCCATGGTACAAGAGGTAGCTTCTTCCGTAACAGATCCGCAGACCAAGGTATCCATTAAGGAGCGCAGGATAGCACGGCAGCTGGTTAGCGGTGGTAAAGATCAGTTTGAATTGTATGCCCTGGGTTCAGGGTCTGACTATACCCCATTTATTCAACATGCAGGGATAGCCTCCCTTAATATCGGATTTGGCGGTGAAAATGCCGGTGGGGAATATCATACTATCTATGATACCTACCCACATTACAAGCGGTTCAAAGATCCTGAATTTGCCTATGGGATTGCCCTTGCTAATGCCGCCGGCAGAATTGTCCTTCGCCTGGCAAATGCCGATGTGCTTCCTTTTGAATTTACACAATGGCACGCTACCGTTTCTGATTATTTAAAAGAGATCATGGATGAAACAGACAAAATGCGGAAAGATGTTGAAAAACACAATTCATTAGTATCCAAAAATTCCTTTGAATTGGCTGCTGATCCACGAGAAGCATTTGTAAAACCGGTCGCAAAGGAAGCGATCCCGTATTTAGATTTCTCTCCAATACAAAATAGCCTGGCTACTCTTAAAAACAGCATAGAATCGCTATCAACCGGCTCGTTAACAGACCGTTCCAAAGAACAGTTAAACGCCCTGAATAAAAAGCTCATGCAAACCGAGCAGGTTCTCACAGATGACAATGGGTTGCCCAGAAGATCCTGGTACAAACACCAGATCTATGCCCCGGGTTTTTATACGGGCTATGGGGTAAAAACGCTGCCCGCGGTACGGGAAGCCATTGAGCAGAAAGACTGGAAGGAAGCACAGGCAGAGATCCATAAGCTCGCCGTGGTATTTGATAAAATGAATGCGCATATCAATACCTTGATCGACCATACTAAATAAAAGAAATATGAAAAAATAAGGCTTATTGAATTGCTCTCACGTACTTACTTTTTAAAATGTGTGTGGGCTTTCGTAGTAATTTGTACCATTATTTTTTTATTCTGAAACGCAAGAAAATGAATCGGTCTCTTTGTATTTTACTTTCTTTAATAATTCTTTTGATGAGCTGTAAAGAGGAAAAAAGACAACCCCAACCCAACGAAAAAAACTCGGAGGTACTGATATCCTTATTAAATGAAGGCAGTATTGAAGCGCACAATGAAAATCTTTGGGCAATAATTTCTAAGGACGCTGTTATTGAGATTATTTCTGAAGGCCATGATTGGACCGAAGGTCCGTTATGGGTTGAAAGTGAAGCATTGTTACTCTATTCCGATATTCCCAGAAATGCTGTTTATGTATGGAAAGAAGGGCAAAAAGCTAAAATATTCCTGCAACCCTCCGGTTATGAGGGTGATTTTTTTGAGGGTTCGGAGCCTGGAGCTAATGGACTCCTATTAGATCATAACAATGACTTGGTGTTATGTCAACACGGCAATAGACAAGTAGCCAAAATGATAAACCCGGTAAGTGATCCATCCCCTGGTTTTCAAGTTCTGGCCGACAGGTATGATAACAAACGTCTGAACAGTCCTAATGATGCGGTATATAAGCGCAACGGAGATTTATATTTCACGGATCCGCCTTATGGCCTGCCAAAACAAATGAATGATCATGATAAGCAACTCCCTTTTCAAGGGGTATACCGTTTAGAACCTAACGGAAACATTACACTGCTTACGGACGAGTTCACCAGACCAAATGGAATTGCCTTTTCTCCGGATGAAAAAACATTGTATGTTTCAAATTCGGATCCTGAAATGGCCATTTGGAAAGCCTTTGATGTACAGGAAAATGGCTTACTGGAAAATGGAAGGGTATTTTTTGATGCAACTCCCTTAGTCCCATTAGAAAAAGGATTACCCGATGGATTAAAAGTAGATAACGCGGGAAATATATTCGCAACCGGACCGGGAGGCGTATTTGTATTTTCTCCAGAAGGCGAGCTTCTTGGAAAAATTAAAACAGGGCAAGCGACCTCCAATTGCGCTTTCAACTCGGATAAATCAACCCTGTTTATTACGGCTGACAGCTATGTACTCAGGGTAAAATTGTAAAATAGCGAATTAAAGCTGAGATACTTTTGCTTTGGCCTTATGGAATTCATCCATCATGTCCGCTACAATTTGTGCTGCAGGCTTAATATTATGAATGATGGCAGAAACCTGACCTATCTCGAGTTCTCCTTCTTTCAGATCTCCTTCGAACATGCCGCGTTTGGCACGTGCACGTCCCAGGAGGTTTTTAAGTTCTTCCGTGGTTGCACAGCGTTTGTATGCTTCCTGGATCTCGTTATAAAAATCGTTTTTCAACATACGTACCGGGGCTAGTTCTTTCAACGTTAAGTGGGTATCCCCTTCACGTGCATCTACTACTCGTTGCTTGAAAAGGATATGCGAAGAGGCTTCTTCACTGGCCACAAACCTGCTGCCAACCTGTACCCCATCGGCTCCCAGAACCATAGCAGCCAGCATGGACCTACCTGTGGCAATCCCCCCTGCAGCGATCAACGGGATCTGGATCTGCTCTTTTACTGCAGGGATCAGGGTTAAAGTTGTGGTCTCATCGCGTCCATTATGGCCTCCTGCTTCAAAACCTTCGGCTACCACTGCATCTACCCCTGCCTGTTGGGCTTTTAGCGCAAATTTTACACTGCTTACCACATGTACTACCGTAATTCCGTGCTTTTTCAACTGTGCCGTCCAGGTAGCAGGATTCCCGGCTGAGGTAAAAACGATCTTTACGCCCATTTCAATGATGATCTGCATGAGCTTATCAATATCCGGATACAGCATCGGAACATTTACCCCAAAGGGTTTTGTGGTCGCCTGCTGACATTTCTGAATATGTTCCCGAAGTACTTCCGGGTACATACTCCCGGCCCCCAATAAACCAAGTCCGCCTGCATTGGAAACAGCCGATGCAAGACGCCAGCCACTGGCCCAGATCATTCCTGCCTGGATAATGGGATATTGAATTTTAAAAAGGGAGGTAATTCTATTGGTCATTCGAATATTTTAGAAAGAACTCGATACGCAAAGATACTAATGTTAGAAACTCAATATTACGAAATAACCCCGGAACCCACGAGCTCTTCTCCTAAATACCAAGCCACGAATTGACCTTCTGTTATAGCCGCTTGCTTTTCTTCAAAATCTACATATAAACCGCTGTCTATTTTGTACAAGGTTGCCTTTTGCAAGGGTTGCCTGTATCGTATTCGGGCCAGGACATCCAAGGTGCCATCAGTTTCCAGGGCAAGATCGGGTCGTACCCAGTGCAACTCATCATTGGAGACGAACAGGGTTCTGCGGTACAAACCCGGGTGTTGTTTTCCCTGCCCGGTATAGATCACATTCTCCTTCACGTCGGTATAGATCACGAACAAAGGTTCCTTGGTACCTCCTACATCCAATCCCTTTCGTTGCCCAATGGTGAAATAGTGAGCCCCCTGATGGTCCCCTACTATTTTTCCATCTTCCAGGTCATAGTGTGGCTTTTCAGAAAAATAAGCCAGTTCCTGCCTTTTATCTTTGAAGTGGGGCACACTGATTTGATATTTTTTGGCATCGGAAGGCACTTCCACGATCACACCGTTTTTTGGTTTCAGTTGTTGCTGCAGAAATTCCGGCAAACGTACTTTCCCAATAAAGCAA
>CALZFZ010000055.1 GCA_945786965.1 uncultured Muriicola sp.
AGGTCAGACCACAATCGACAAGCTAACGGTAGCTGCCAATCATTATGGGAGGTCTATTTTTGAAGTGATAGAAAACCTGGATAAGATAGACCTAAAAATTAATTCAGGTACCCGGCGAAAGCTGGAAGATTTTGTGACCATGATCAAAAGTTTTCAGATCATGAACGAAGGAGCAGATGCCTTTACCCTGGCAGAACATGTGGCTAAGAAAACAGGGATCCTTTTAGAGTTTAAAAAAGATGGTACACCGGAAGGTATTGCCCGGATGGAAAACATAGAAGAACTATTGAACGGGATAAAAGATTTTGTGGAAGGGCAAAAGGAATTGGCCGATGCCAGGGGAGATATTACCGAATTCTTGGAAGATGTAGCCCTGGCAACTGATCTGGATAAAGATACCGGCGATGATGATCGGGTGGCTCTGATGACCATCCACCTCGCAAAAGGATTGGAATTTCCATATGTGTATATTGTAGGTATGGAGGAAGATCTCTTTCCTTCAGCCATGAGCATGAACACCAGAAGTGAATTGGAGGAAGAACGACGGTTGTTTTATGTGGCCCTGACCAGGGCAGAAAAACAGGCGTATCTCACCTATACCCAAAATCGCTATCGCTGGGGTAAATTAATAGACGCAGAACCAAGCCGGTTTATTGAGGAGATCGATGAGCAGTATATAGAAAACCTTACTCCGGTAGATAATTATCGCTTTAAACCACTCATCAATTCGGATATTTTTGGTGAGGTCGATAAAAGCAGGCTCCGAAAGCACAAACCAACCAATGGCACTCCACCGGTAGTTGGCAGACCCAATGAACAACAGTTGCGTAAATTACGAAAATTAAGACCTCAATTAGGCGCCCCGAATGAAACCGGTAATACCATAGCCATTGATTTAAGTGAAGGGACCCTGGTTAACCACACCCGATTTGGGAAAGGAAAGGTTTTGAAAATAGAAGGAGTGGGGAACGATAAAAAGGCCGAGATCCTTTTCGAAAAAGGAGACGTAAAAAAATTACTGCTTAGATTCGCCAAATTAGAAGTCCTTTCCTAAATACTAATCATGGCGGAATTTATTAAAATATACAATGAAAATCCCAATCCCAAAGAAATTAAAAGGGTAGTGGATGTATTGCGAAAAGGCGGACTCATAATTTACCCTACGGATACTGTCTATGGATTGGGCTGTGATATTACCAAATCTAGGGCATTGGAGAAAATTGCAAGGATCAAAGGGGTAAAGGTAGACAAAGCTAACTGGTCCTTTATCTGCGCGGATCTGAGTAATTTATCGGATTATGTAAGACAAATAGACACGCCTACCTTTAAAATATTGAAACGAGCGTTTCCCGGTCCTTATACTTTTGTATTGCCAGGAAACAACCGCCTGCCAAAAGACTTTAAAAAGAAGAAAACCGTAGGGATACGGATACCTGATAACCCCATAGCCAAAGCCCTGGTAGAAGCCCTTGGAAACCCCATAATTTCGACCTCCATACGGGATGAGGATGAGTTGATTGAGTATACGACAGATCCCGGCCTTATCTATGATAAGTGGCATAATTTAGTAGATGTGGTGATCGATGGGGGCTATGGCGGCAATACTCCTTCAACAGTGATCGATCTTTCAGGGGATGAACCTATTGTCCTAAGGGAAGGGAAGGGAAGTCTCGATATTTTGTAAAAGTACTTTTGGGAAACAATAAAAACAGTTAATTCCAAATAAAAAAAACCGCGATACATATCGCGGTTTTTCTGTTATTTAAAAGTTTTCTACTTATTTATTGATAGCAGGATCTTTCATTCCTTCTTCGATCATACTATAGAACTGATCTAGCTTAGGCAGCACAACAATCCTTGTTCTTCTGTTCCTAGCTCTGTCAGTGGCAGTATCATTGCTGGCCAATGGTATGTAGTAGCTACGTCCGGCAGCAGTCATACGAGCAGGGTCTACTCCAAAGTCGTTCTGCAAGATTCGTACAATTGAGGTTGCACGCTTAGCACTCAAATACCAGTTGTCTAATAGCACACCACTTCTGTAAGGTACATTGTCTGTGTGTCCTTCTACCATGAATTCAAAATCTGGCTTGTTATTCACAACCTTAGCCACTTTACCTAAAACTTCTTTGGCTTTATCGGTTACGTTGTAACTACCTGAGCTAAATAATAACTTATCTGAGATAGACACAAAAACAACGCCTTTTTCAACGCTGATCGTGATATCCTCATCATCTAGGTTACCCAAAACCCCTTTTAGGCTTTGTACCAAAGAAAGGTTTACAGAGTCACGTCTTGTAATGGCATCCTGTAATTTTCGAATGGTAAGATCTTTTTCCTGAAGGCTTTCCAATGATTTTTCAAGGTTTTCCGCTCCTTTGGTAGTCAAAGTAGTTAGGTTCCCCATATTATTGATCAATTCCTGGTTATTGGCCTTCAAAAATGCATTTTGGTCTTCCAATGTTTTTAATCGCGCAGTAGCTGTTGCTTTATCTTCCAGACAGCCATTCAATTTAACCGTTGCAGAATTCAATAAATCCTGAGTTTCTTTTTGTTTTGTTTCCAGTTCGGCATATTTCTTTTGCGATACACAAGAGGATAATAAAATCATCATCCCCAAACTTCCCAATAGTATTTTTTTCATAATATTAATCGTATTTAATCTAGTTTAATTTTTTTAAATAGTTAGGTACATTCTTTATAATCGATGACAAAATTATATAATAGCGTGTTCCGTTATTTAACAACTTAGTTAATCTTTTATTAAAATGTTAAAATCCTTTACTCCATATACGTAATGGGACCATACAATGGATTTTGTTTTGTAGTATTTTATTTTAAAAATTTCTTTTTCCCGTTTACGGTTCATTTTTCTGAATTGCCTATAATAGCTCAAATGTGCCCTAATAACTGCAAAACAATGCCTTCCTTTTCCTTGAAAAATAAATCGCAGGGCGGCAATGCCATCCAGTAAAAGTCTGGAAAGAATAATTGGGAAAGCCTTTCCCCGTGGGAGGTTCTTGGTTATGGAGAAGAGTGAGTTCCTAAAATTTAGATATGTTTTTTTAGGATTCATATTACTAAGGGTTGAGCCCCCTAAATGAAAGACCGTTGAGGTACCAACATAATAAACTTTATATCCTTTATTTTGTGCTCTCCAGCAAAGGTCCACTTCCTCCTGATGGGCAAAATAATCTTCATCGAAGCCATTTAAAGCGTCATATACCTTTTTTTTGATAAACATACAGGCACCAGTGGCCCAAAAAATCTCGCAAATATCATTATACTGCCCTTCATCTTTTTCCAATACCTGAAAAATACGTCCCCTGCAAAATGGATATCCCAGTTGATCAATAAATCCACCTCCGGCCCCGGCATATTCAAAATGATCGGGTCGTAGCATGTCTAATATTTTAGGTTGGATGATATCCGCTTCAGGAACTTCTTCGAAAGTTTTTATAATGGGAATTAACCAATTGGGAGTTACTTCCACATCTGAATTCAACAAGCAATATACATCTGCTTCAATATATTTTAGCGCATCATTATAGCCTTTAGCAAAGCCACCATTGCTTTCATTTTGAATGATCTTCACTGCAGGATAGTTCTCTTTTACAAAAGCTACGGATCCATCTTTGGAAGCATTGTCTGCCAGATAAATATCGGCCCCATCAGAATGTTCAATTACCGAAGGTAGGTACCGTTCTAAAAGGGCCTCTCCATTCCAATTTAGTATAACGACAGCAATTTTTAACATGTATAGGATCCTGATTTTTTAAGGCGAACGAATAGTTTATCTGCAAGGGGTGACAAAGTAAAGAAATATTTTAGAATTGTTGGGAATACAAGAAATGGAATAATTAAATAAATAACAGACCTTCACGCTATTTGGAATATCCTATGAACGAGGGTAAGTTCTGGAGAAAAGTATATTCCTTTTTAACATAATCCATTTGGCAATAAAAATGTTCAAGGCCATTGGTAACCATTAGATATGTAGCTTTAAGGTCCATGTTGTAGCGTGCCATCTGATCAAAGGCCAGCTTAGTAATTGGCACCTTTGGAGCTTTGCATTCAATTAGTAAATGGATAGAACCATCCGTGTTATAGACCACAATATCGTATCGTTTTTTTAACTTATTGACCTCCAATTGCTTTTCTACATTTATGTGGCTTTTAGGATATTTTTTGTCTAATACCAAATAATGCAGTACATGTTGTCTTACCCATTCTTCGGGCTGTAAAACGATAAATTTTTTACGAATCAGATCAAAAATCCGGACTTTATTTTCGTTATTTTTGAATCGAAACCTGTATGTGGGAAAGTTCAGATTTTCCATGTTGCAAATTTGACGATTTTATTTTGGATGGACGAAGTTAAACAGCTTATAGACAATATTCGGAAAGGCAATATTAAACCTATCTATTTCTTAATGGGGGAAGAAGCGTATTATATAGATCGGATTGCTGATTTTATTGCAAAAAATGTCCTGACCGAAGAGGAAAAGGGTTTTAACCAAATGACCCTATATGGAAAGGAGACCACCATTGAAGACATTATATCGAATGCCAAGAGATATCCCATGATGTCTGAACGGCAGGTAATTATTGTAAAGGAAGCGCAGCATTTATCCCGAACTATTGAACAATTGAGTTCCTATGCCGAGAACCCACAAATATCTACCGTGCTGGTAATTTGCTATAAATACAAGAAGCTGGATAAACGTAAAAAGCTTCACAAACTATTGCGGGAACCGAACGGAATTGTCTTTGATAGCAAAAAACTCTATGAGAACCAGGTGTCAGAATGGATACGTAAAGTGTTAAAGGGGAAAGGGTACGCTATTTCTCATAAGGCTTCCATCTTACTGGTGGAGTTTTTGGGCACGGATTTGAGCAGGATACATAATGAGTTAGAAAAACTACAGGTGGTACTCCCAAAAGAGACAGAAATTACCCCTGAAATCATAGAGAAACATATTGGAATAAGTAAGGACTATAACAATTTTGAACTCAAGAAGGCAATAGGGGAGAAAGATGTGGTTAAAGCCACCAAGATCATCACGTATTTCTCACAGAATCCAAAAGACAATCCTTTTGTGGTAACTATTGCGCTATTACATACATTCTTCAGCCAATTGTTGCAATATCACGGATTGCAAGACCACAGCCCCAGAAATGTAGCCAGCGCATTGAGGATCAATCCTTATTTTGTTGATGAAGTTCAGGTTGCTGCCAGGAACTATCCCATGAAAAAAGCAAGTAGAGTTATATCCTATTTAAGGGAAATGGATTTAAAGGGGAAAGGTGTCGAATCTGTAAACTTGTCCCAGGCCGACCTTTTAAAAGAACTTTTGGTTAAAATAATTTAAGGAATTATTTTTTATCCACACTAAATTTACCGGGACCTAATAGGATAATTGTAACAAAAAGAGTTAAGAATAGTAATGCCTTCTCTTTAACGTTAAAAGGATCGCTTGCATGTGCAATGAAAGCTGCAACGGCCATGGTAATGGCTGTTGGAACGGCAGCCCACCTGGTTTTAAACCCAATGATAACCAAAATAGGGCAAATAAATTCTCCAATAATGGCCAGGAACAAGGAAGGGCTACTTCCTAGTCCTAAAGGATCACCAAATTCAAAATTACCGCTTAAAAGCTTTTGAAATTTAGGAATTCCGTGGGTAAGTATTAGTGCCGATGCACCTATTCTAAGAAAGGCAAGACCTATATTATATTGCAGACTATTTTTCATACGGATGAGGGGGTTGTTCGCCTTAAAAGTAAAGTTTTTTTAACAAAATTGCACATATTCTGCCAAAATAGTACCTAAGAATACAACTTACTGCTTACCATAAGCAGCTCTGATCTACCAATCCCATATCACACCTGACATATAACTTTAAGATAACAATGGTGCAGTAGTTTGTCTTACTTAAAACCATATATTTATAATGGATTAATCCAAATCTATTTATAAATCAAAAAAAAAATGAAAAAATTAGCTTTCCTATTCACTGTTATCACATGTTTTTGTCAATCCGTTGTTGCGCAAAATTTTGAATTCAAAGCCAGTGATATCGAAATTCCTTATGAACGATTCGAATTGCCGAATGGCCTGAAACTTCTCGTACATGAAGATCACAAAGCGCCAATTGTAGCAGTAAATGTATGGTATCACGTTGGTTCCAAAAATGAAAAACCAGGCAAAAGTGGTTTTGCGCATTTATTTGAACACCTTATGTTTAATGGTAGTGAAAATTATAATGATGATTATTTTCAGGCATTGGAACGTATTGGTGGCACCGATTTAAACGGAACAACTAATTCTGACAGGACCAATTATTTTCAAAATGTACCGGTAGCGGCATTAGATCAGGTATTGTTTTTAGAATCGGATCGGATGGGGCATTTACTGGGTGCTATAGACCAGGCAAAATTGGACGAGCAAAGAGGTGTTGTACAAAACGAAAAACGGCAAGGAGAAAATCAACCCTATGGAAAGCAATACGATTATTTAGTTAAGGCTATGGCCCCAAAAGGTCATCCATATTCATGGACGGTCATTGGAGAAATGGAAGACTTGAATGCTGCTTCACTGGAGGATGTACAGGAATGGTTTAAGTCTTATTATGGGGCTGCTAATGCCGTTATTGCTATCGCAGGCGATATTAATCCGCAGGAGGTCTATCAAAAGGTTCTTTCGTATTTTGGAGATATTCCTTCGGGTCCGACAGTTGAACGACAAGAAATCAATATTCCTGTTCATAATGGAGATACGTATCAGGTTTATCAGGATCGTGTACCAGAAACACGGGTTCTTTTTGCATGGAACACCCCTCAATTTGGTGACAAAGAGGATATTCACTTCGATCTGATTTCTGCTATTTTAACGAGCGGCAAAAATTCCCGGCTATATAAAAAATTAGTATATGAAGATCAGATTGCCAGTTCTGTGGTTTCATTCCAATATTCCCAGGAAATTGCAAGTGGCTTTTTAACCTATGCCAATGTAAAGCCTGGAGGCGATATGGAAGAAGTGAAAACGAAGCTTTTGGAGGAAATAGATAAACTAATCCAAAATGGGCCCACTGAGGCCGAGCTAAAGAGGGTTAAAGCAGCTTATTTTGCCAGTTTTATAAAAGGACTGGAACGCATTGGCGGTTTTGGTGGAGTCTCGGATATACTGGCATCGAATGAGACTTATTTTGGAGATGCAGGGTACTACAAAAAAGTTCTTCAATTCGTGGAAGATGCCACGATTGCGGATATTAAGGCCACTGCTCAAAAATGGTTAACAAAGGGAAAACATACTTTGATATGTACTCCATTTCCAGATTATTCAGTGGCAACAACTTCAGTAGATAGATCTAAAATCCCAGAATTGGGTACACCAAAGAGCTCTAAATTTCCAACTTTGGAACGCGCTAAACTTTCGAATGGGCTAAATGTGGTGTTGGCTAAACGCACCGGAGTACCAACCATTGTAATGAATCTTATGGTTAATGCAGGATATAAAACTGATTTCCTATCAGCAGCCGGGACAGCCTCATTGGCGATGAATTTATTGGACGAAGGGACTAAGGATATGAATTCTTTGCAGATCAATGAGAAGTTACAGTTATTGGGTGCCAATTTGGCCACATTTTCAGATCAGGATATATCTAGTGTTTATATGAACACTTTAAAGCCAAGCCTCTCTGCAAGTTTAGAACTGTTTGCAGATGTGATACAGAATCCTGCATTTCCTATGAAAGAGTTTGAAAGACTGCAAAAGGAACAGATCAATACAATCAAATCAGAAAAATCACAGCCTATTACAATGGCACTTAGGGTGATGAATAAATACTTGTACGGGGAAGGGCATCCATATAGCAATCCGTTTACCGGGTCCGGTTTCGAGGAAACCGTAGAGAAATTGACAAGGGAGGATATCACAAAATTCTATGATACATGGATAAAACCGAACAATGCCACTTTAGTGGTTACCGGTGATGTTGAATTAAATGAGCTTACTTCCCAGTTGGAGAAGACTTTGGGGAAATGGAAAAGCGGGGATGTGCCTACAATCACATTTGATACGCCTAAGGTGTATTCCAAAAACACACTTTATCTAATGAACAGGCCGGAGTCTCAGCAATCCGTTATCATTGCGGGTCATCTTACTGAGAAATACGGAGACGTATCGGAAATAGCTTTGGAGCAAATGGTGAGCATTCTCGGGGGAGATTTTACCTCAAGAATTAATATGAACCTTCGTGAAGATAAGCATTGGGCATATGGTGCTGGTGGTTTTGTCCTTGGCGCAAAAGAAGAACGGCCATTTATTCTTTATGCCCCGGTTCAAACTGATAAATCTGCTGAATCGGTTACAGAATTGCGAAAGGAAATATCTGAATTTATTTCGATCAGACCTGCAACACAGCAAGAATTAGACAAAGTAAAGACCAATCAGGTTTTAAAACTTCCAGGACAGTGGGAAACCAATAGCGCTGTTAATAATTCTGTCCAAGACATTATCCGATACGAATTAGCAGATGATTACTACCAAAAGTATGATGCCAATGTGAGAGCACTCTCGTTAAAAGATATTATTGAGGTTAGTAATAAGGTAGTAAAGCCAGAACAAGTGAACTGGTTTATGGTAGGAGACAGGGCAAAAATAGCAGCTAAATTGGATGAATTGGGCTTTGATGCCATCATTGAGATTGACGCAGATGGAAACCCAATTAATCCTTTACCAAAAGAGCCCACAATGGAACTAAAGAATTAAGCAAATTAAAATCCCGCTTTTGAGCGGGATTTTTTATTTTGGCACTTACCGATTTTAAGGGATAGTCTATATATATAAAATCCTTATCTCAATTGAGGAAAGTCTAATGGATTTGCCTCGTGCACCATCTCGTAGACCTTTTCAAAGATGTCCTCAGCATTGGGTTTTGAGAAGTAGTCGCCATCCGTGGAATATGCAGGCCTGTGCTGCTTGGCACTAAGTGTTTGAGGGGCACTATCCAAATAGTTATAGGCACCCTGGGTTTGCAGTATTTCCTGCAACAAATAGGCAGAACAACCTCCGGGTACGTCTTCATCAATTATTAAGAGCCTGTTGGTTTTCTTAATACTATCCACTACCTGGTGATTTATATCGAAAGGCAATAAAGATTGGGCGTCAATCACTTCAGCATCGATACCGACTTCTTTCAATTCTTGCGCAACTTCCATAACAATTCGCAGGGTTGATCCGTAGGAAAGCAGGGTGATATCGGTGCCCTCCTTAAGGGTTTCAACAACCCCAATAGGGGTGCAAAGTTCTCCCAAATTAATTGGTTTGGGTTCTTTTAAACGATACCCATTAAGACTTTCAATGACCAATCCCGGTTCATCGCTTTTTAAGAGGGTATTGTAAAACCCAGCTGCCTTGGTCATGTCTCGTGGTACCAGTATAT
>CALZFZ010000056.1 GCA_945786965.1 uncultured Muriicola sp.
AGAAGTTTGGCGAATTGATATCCCCTTCAGTGACAGGCAAAATATTCATGAAATGCCCCACGCCACTGATGCCAAACTTGTACCTAACTGAGCGGCCACTGGCACGCCAATCCCATCGTGATACCCCTCTATTTTGTTGATTTGCGCTGTCTCATTCGCTATTCTCCCTATTTGTCTTCTGCTTTTTTCTTGGAGACGTGCGTTGAGGGTTGTTCCCTTTGTCCTCATTGGGACCGTCTTCACGAGTCGCCGCCTCTTTAGCAGACGATGTCGGCGTCCTTGGAGACCTTTTTTTGGAGTTGATCAACCTGGATCCGATTGATTCTCCCGTCATTGGCTCGGACAGAGTTGCTGCAGCCTGTGTCTTGGACGGAGTTGCTGCTTTTTGAGGGGATTCCTCGTGCGCATCCCTGGTGAACCCCATCAGGTCTGCTATCAATCCAAATTGTTCCTTATTCAACTCGCCAACACGTCCGTTTGTCACCTTGTACTTGTTGTATTCGTTCCACTGCTGTTGCACCCAGTCCTCATCTTTCTTTGGGTAGCTGTTTCCGTTACTCCCGCTCTTCTTCTTTTGCTTCTCCACGTATTTGACGACCCTATCGTACGTCGTCCTCCACTTTCGCTCACGAATATCCTTCGCCTTTCGATCTTTCTCCGCGGCGTGAGACTTCTTCTTCGCGGCCGGAGACTTTCTCATCTCTAACTGCACATGTTTCTTCATCCCCACCATCTCCCGGCGTGTACCGAATTTAGAGAACATCTCTTTCAGCAATGCAAATTGCTCTTCATTCAACACGGTTGTCCAGGGTTCACTGCGATGTGCTTTGTATTCAATCCACATGTCTTTCACCCAATCGCTCATCCCTGGGATATCTTTCATTTGTTGTTTGTTCTCAAATGCTGTCTTGGCTTTGTTGGCCATTGTCATCCATTCCTCAGGGGTCTTCTCTTTGCTGGCGACCAATTGGTCGCGTACCTTATTCATCGTCGTGATCCATTCGTCAGTGGGGCCGGGAGATTTGCGTTTACCAGCGCTGCTGGCTGTGGTCGAATCGGCGTTTGCATCGTTGTCATTTCCATCTCCATCGTTGTTGCTGTCGTTTCCTCCACCGTCTGGTCCTTTGCCGCCATTCCAAAACGTGTGCCTCATGACCAGAAGAATGTCGCATTTATTAGATGGCCTCCTGTTCTCATTCTTGAACACCTCAATGTTGAATGTCCATCCGTGCGATTCCAAAGAGTGCAAGTAGTTGAAAGTGTCCTGTTGCACATCTGAAGCTTCATTGGGGTTGATCAAAGCTTCGTACCAATTATCCATGGCAGTCTTCAATTTGATCGCAAAGATGTCGTCGATGCATTCTTTTCTCCAACTGAAATTGTCGTCGACACTTTGATCTTTCGTAGCCTCCCAATCCATGGCAGTCGAGAGGATCTGTTGATTGAATGTCCCGACTTGCCTAGACTCGCCTGCAAGCAATTGGGTCAAACGTTGCCTGATGGTGTCTTTGGTGGTGGGAAGAGCCGTACTTGACGAGGTGACAGTGGTGTTGTCGTCACGGCCTTTGTTGCCGGTTGGCCCCACCTTGCATTCAGAGCACAGTCCAGCAAAGCGGTCGAAGTTGCTAACTCCGTTTTTCAAAGCCCTTTGCAAACACTCGAGCGTTTTCTTTCCATCTTTATTCATCCTGACTCCGTCCAGTTTGTCGACAAGAAGCATGGCGGCACTCAAGTTGGCTTGTAAGGCACCCAGGTTATCGTCGATGTCCCTTTGTTTGATAGCGACGACACCCACAGGCTCAGCGGCCTGAGCCACTGCCTCCAATGCTGCGTCAAGTGCTCTTGGCGCAACGGCGCCATCTTTGCGGCTCTTCTTCGCACTCGTTGTCGTCGATCCAGCAGACTTGCTCGCACTTTTCCTTTTTTTCCGAGATGACTTTTTACCAGCTGCCTTTTTCTTGGACGTACTCGTGCCACTCTTGCCACTTGTCGTGGCGGAAGGCTCGTTGGTCGATACGTCGGGGGACGGACTTCTGGGAGTGACATCCACCATGTACGAACTGATGGCGCACGTTGGATCCAACTTAACTATCTTTTTCTTCAGGCTGTCATTGCGCGTCTTCGTAGCAGTGTCAGTAGTCGACTTTGTGTCGTACAAGTTCAATGCGTCAACGGGTAGTGACATGCCGAACTTGTTTTTCCCTTTGCCGACGAAAGGTGCACTTTCGTATTGGGCCAAGCTGGTTATTTTCATCACGTCTCCTTCCGTATTCTCGAGCTCAACGTTCGTTCGCGGGGACTTCGTGTTTTTCTTCGTGGGGAGAACAAAGGTTCCGTGTCTCAAGAACAGTGGTTTATCGAACGCTCCTTTGTCGACGTGTTGGAGAAGATGCCACGTTGCTACAAGGACGAACAACGGCAATTTGGACATCCAGGGTTTCTTTTCGTTCATCAAGGAGGAGCCCAGGCTCTCCTTCACTCGGACTGCCAGATATGGACTTAGTGTGATTGGACTGACAGCATCCTTCAGAGCAATGAAGAGCTCCCTCCGTTTAGTGGCAGCATCATTTTCATCACTGAAGACTTCATGAAGTGTCGAGTCCATGGATGGTAGCAAAAATTGAGGGTTCAGACCATGCGTGATGATGACATGGCAGATTTCGAGCAGACTCTGCTTGTAGAGGTTGTGCTTGATCCATTTAGGCGCAATGTTCTGGAGCTTGTCCTGATCAAAGTCCTTTACGAGGATGTCGTAAATGTGCTCTGCTCTTTCGTAGAGAACCACGTTCAAGCGAGCTGTGATATTTTTTTTGTAGACAGAAAAAAAATATCAGGAATGAATATTCATATGCATCGAAGAAGTAAGTGAATCAGAGTAAGTCTCACCTGATATTTTTTTTGACGCATAGAAAACAATATCGTGTACACATGTGAGCGAATCGATAATAAATTGCAATACGATTGAATTGATCGAACTCACCCAAGACCATGAGCTGGTCGTCAATGGGTTCAGTTCCCTTCCCTGCTTCGAGCGCCTCTAAAAAAGTCGAGAAATACTTTAACGACGACGTGTATCCTGCTGCACGTTCGTCTGGCGTTTGTTCTGCATCGTCGCAAAAACTCGCATTGATGGCATTGAGCATCGTCGATAAAAATTGACTTGCTCCCAGAACGGGTTGTGAAGGCATGTATTTGGCGGCCGCCCCGATTTGAAGAACCGGCTGTAAGAAAACATCTTTGAACGGCACCATCACCAAATCACAAAACGATGCATCGCACTTCGAATTCACATGCCACTTCAAGTAGTAATTGATGCAGTTCGTTCTCTCCTCGTCGGACCTGTTGCCGGTTGCTGCATACAACGCCGTGAATATCAGGGGGAAAGTAATGATCTCATTGCAATTTTCCCCCGTCAACATCCGCCTCTTCGGGTTTAACGGTCCCTCAACGTTAGACGAGGTTGTAACTGCATGCATTGGTGCGATTCTCAAGTTTGCGCCAGCTTGTGCCAAATTGCGTACGGTTGGGTCAGGATGTGGCTCGCTTTCCAGCAAGTCCACAGTGGCAGCCAGATAGTCACTGTTGTGAGGTTGCTTGATGTAATTCTGGATGGTGGGGTGATCGAAGAGGCCACAGGTCTTGTAGATTTTCTTCTCCTGTTCGCCTCGATCGAACGGTACTCCGTCATCCTCCGCCTTCGTGATCGCATCGGTCCATTCCTTATTCATCTCTGTCACCGTTTTACCAGTGAATGTTGGCACCTCGCACATCTTCTGGTCTGTTACGTTGGGCCACGTTGCACCTCGATCATAGTAGAGGTTGTTGCTGTTGCCCACGTTGACGCTACCGAGGGCTTGGCAGCAGGTATCGGCTAGTGTGGCCATAATGCCACGCGAGGAAGACTTTCGCTTCATATTCGAATGGTTGCAGCTCTCCCGTTTACGAGCTTCGACAATGTCCGACGCCTTAGCGGTGGGTTTGTTCACCCAAAAGGCCTCAACGGCGATCAACCGATTCATAATGCTGTTCTCTGGGTCGACCAAAGCCGCAGATATGGCGCCTTGAATGTCGGGGAGTTCGTTTGTATCTTCCACCAGCGACACCAAACCGGCCTCTACGAAATCGTGGTATGTCAGCTCGTTCTTTAGGTCGCCTGTGGTGGTGTCGATGCAGAGGCCTGTTAAAGCCATGATCACTCCCCCACTACGTTGCAGTCCTTCCGTTGCTGAACACCACACGCTCTTGTCGTTGGCGAACTTGCACTTGCATGTCAATAACGCCCTGTACTTCTGACACTCCGTGGTCTCGTTCTTGAATTTTCTTTTCTCCTTTTCCCACTGGGTCTTGAACCCCGCCCAATCTGCAAATTCATCCTTTGCCTCAGGATCCATCAGGTTCATGGCGAACATTTCCTTCCCTCCCTCCTTGTCCAAAAACGTATCAAACCAATTCTCGTCGTACTCTGCACCCGGACGAGGATAGAAGGCGAGCGGCTCTTCGTCCTCATCGTTGCCTCCAGCATGCTTCGTATTGATTGCCATTTTCTTCCTGGAAACAAACCTCCTTTTATCAATATCGTCGAGCTGGGTGAAGTCCTCGTTTGGCGCCTGACATGTCATTAGGAAAAAAAAGCAAGTGAGATATTTTTTTTTGTCGTCCAAAAATAATATCTGACACACAATTTGTTGCACTCACACGTTCGCCTGGGCCAAAAGTCAACTTGACATCGGTTCCAAGAGTGTTGTGCTTGATTGCAGTCTCATGCAACTCCCTATTGATCTTGAAGACGTCCTTAGCAATATTGTTGGTGATCTCCAACATTCGGTCTAGATGAGCATCATTGTGATTGTCACCTGCAGTCTTCAATTTAATGCACTTTGTTCCCTTGTTGGAAAAACAATGACTCCCGAGCATCGGAAGCATGGTCGGATGGATCTGCACCATTGTCGTCTTGCCGCAGTCCTCGAGACATTTGACGGAGTCTGGGTCTAGGTTCCTCTTGATCTCGTCTTGGATGGAAAATCTCACGTTGGGTTTGATTCTCTCGGCGTTGTTCTTTTCTACGTCGTCCTCTTCGTCGTTGTCATTGTTGTCTGTAGCATCGTCACTTCCGTCGACGTCACTGGGGGCGTCGCTGACGTCTTCTTCACTTTCGTCGTCGCTGCTGTTACTGCTGCTACGTGCCGCGGCAGCGGCGCTTGTCCGCTTGGCACGCTTGCCCCTAGCCATGGCGGTTGTTCGATACGTCTGTGAAGGAGCACGACGATGGTGAGCGTTGGCAATGGGCGACGAGCTGGTTGTTCCGTTGACGGGCAACTCACGACAGTTCGCAATGCAAAAACGATCGGTGCAGTTTGGCATGCGTTCAAAAGGGCGGGCGTAACGCTGCGCCGTCTACAATCGCGGGCGACGACGGCGTGCGTTCGACGAAGAATGCGGCAGTCGGGCTGGCGACGGGCGGTTCGTTGCAATGGCGGCGGGGAGGAGCACTGTCGATGAAGTTGCTGCTGTGGTCAGCTCAAAAACTGGTTGCTGCAAGTGCTTCTGTGCGCTATCATAGTAGAGCTGTTGATTGCAAGGAACTTTTCACGCTAGCTGCAAAAATTGAGCGGGACTTCACGTTGAAGCTAGACTGTGGACTTTCTCAGGCTGGGAAAATTTGTAAGATGGTCGGGCAGCTGTTGTTCCCTGGTGTCAAGAAGCTTCGATATGCAGAACAACTGTCAGCGCAATCTGCTCTGTACAGCGCTTAAAATATTACTACTTTGGAGCGGCTTGGGCGAAATGACCCGTCATTAAATTTTGCAACTTGTAATATGGTACATACGTAGGAATCAGTAATAAACACGGCGTCGGAAACAACGCACTTTTAGCCCTGTCCGTTCGGGTTACGGGACGAATACCGGTTCGAATAGAAAAACAAATGTCGTCGTTTGTGATTGATGTTTTTCCAGTAGTAGTTAGGAAATGACCGGTCACTCGACGCCATGCACTTTTCAGAAGTCGTGCAATTGCTAAGAAAGTCAGGTCTCTATACTTTCAGTTCATGAAGGAATCAGTAATAAAAAAAGCGCCAAGAAAAAAACCGGACAGAATGCAAGATGTGACAGACTTAACGGTACTGTACACACATGTAACTTCTTTGGCGGGAATTACTGCTTGTGTTACATACGTAGGAATTAGTATTCACGATAAATGTGGATAGTGAAACGTCTTGGGAAAAAGTTGCGAACTGGCCAAACTTCAAGCCGTTTTGTCTCAAACTTTTTTGCTGGATTTGCTTCCCTGCAACTTTGGCCTCACTGCTACTCTCATTTTTTTTTGACTCAAACTCAAACCAACCAGACTGATCCTCCACCAAGCAAGCAACACCAAGCACCAAGTACATACACCAACCATGGCGAAGAAGACGAACACGAAGAAGGCCGCGCGGAAGGGCGCCGCGTCTCGGCCTGCCGACCGCAAGGCTTCTCCAACGAAGGGCCGCAAGGGCGGCAAGTCCGGCAAGGGCGGCAAGTCCGGCAAGGGCGGCAGTACTCGAAGTCCGGCCAAATCAGCCAAGCCGGACTCTTTCACGCAACGCCAAGCATCCCCCGCCACTACAGCTACGACGGCAAAGACGCGCTCCCCCAATTCGGCGTCCGCCAAGTCGCTGGGGTCGCGCAGTGCGAAGAGTCGCAAGAGCAAGTCTGCCCGACGTCTAGAAGCCGATCTGGAGCGGGTGGGACTCGAAGATGCCAAAGACGACCTCCAAGGCAACGACGACGATGGTTCCGAAGACTCGAGCATCGTGCCTAGCGCACGGCGGCGTTCCCCGCCCAAGCGTGCGTCTCCGACGAAGACGAAGGGTGGTAAGCCAACGAAGAGGGCCAAGGCATCCTCCTTCCTCACTTCTGAGACAATTGCCAAGAATGCGATCCTCCACAAGGTGCACTTAACTGACAACAAGGCCGTCATTGCCTATCTAGCATCTATACGCGAAGGTCAGGACTTGGACGTTGCCGAATTACTGGAAATGGATCACGACGAACTTCTCGATACGGTCCTCTCTGACACGGACGTATCTCTGGGTAAATTGAGGACTACCATTGCCCTGCTCGAAGACAAGACCAACAACGAATCTACTGACGTTGAAAAGTGGACTCGAAAGAAGCTCGTGAAGTACTTGACGTCGCTCGTAATGCAAGAATTCGACCACCTCGATCAGTACTACAAGCAGTCCTCTTCAAGCCGCCATACGAGCCCTCCCATGGAAATTACGGTGAAGAGCGAAGGAGGGGAAAAACCGAAGGGCAAACAGTAAGTCCAGTGATGTAATATTTTTTTTTGACATCAGAAAAAAATGTCGGTGATATTATTTTTTGTCGTCGAAAAAATATATCATGCAATATTTTTTTTCATCATCGAAAAAAATTATCATGAGCAAATATTTTTTTCGGTCCTCCAAAAAAAATATCCCGATTCAATACACACATTTTTTTCACTTCGAAAAAATACATCTCACTTTCTCCTTTTTCAGGGAACGGAATGTGAAGTCGACCAAAAGTAATCTTAAAAAAAGGTGAGATATATTTTTTTGATGATGGAAAAAAATATCGGATTATTCTCATTCGAAATATACTTGCGTACAGTAAATTCATTGATAATGAAGCTAAGGGATCTGACGATGACGACAGCGATGATGACAGTAGCGCCAATGCCTCCGACAGTTTCATCAACGACGCTTCTGACGTCGAAATGGAGGAAGAAAACAACATGAGTGAAAAGAACGATGGTTCTGACGAAGACAACGATGATGAGAGTGTGAAGATTGTCGAAGACAGCGATGGCATCATCTTCGGCAAAGACGACAATGAAGACGATGACGACACGGAAGATGATGATGACGACGACGACGATGATGACGACGACGACGACGATGATAATGAGTTAAAGGACGACAACGACGACAGTGGAGACGATGATAACGAAAGTGGTGGAAATAGCAATGCAGCGTCATCCAGTGACGATTCTAGCGTTGAAATGAAAAAGCCAGCTCGCTCTGGCGGCAAGAAAAAAACAGTACAGGACAAAAAGAACAAAAAGAAGGCGAAAACCAGTAGCCTCAAAAAATCGAAGAACAAGAGGTGTAAGGATGACGTCGATGACGACCTTGTTGACAGTGACGACAGTGAAGACGACGACGCGGACGGCAGCAAAAAAAATGACGCCATGGACGTCAGTGACGACGCCAGTTCTACAAAGAAAGCGCCTCGTTCTGCCGGAAAGAAAAAGGCAGCAGGCAGCAAGGGAATAAAGACGAAGAATGCGAAAGGAGGCGGTTCGAAGAAATCGGAGAGCAAGAGCACCAAGAAGAAAGGTAAGAAGGAGGACAGCGACGCTGAATCGGACGATCTTTTTGCAGGCGCAAATATCATGGACCAGCTGCATAAGTTGTCTCAAGCTTCAAGCAATTCGAGGAAACTCGATGCTTTCGTGTCGGGAGTGTTGCGGAACGAAAAGACTCAGATGTCAAGTGTGGTTGTATGCATGGGACCGAAGGGATCCACGTTTTTCAACAAAGCAAAGAACATCAGGTTGATGTTGGCTCTCATGCAGGACGACTTGGTGTGGGTCGACACGCTGGTCGATTTCATTCCTCGCCGGCAGGAGCACGGAGACAATAGCTTCAAACGATCGTCTAAGGGGAAGACCAGCGAGCAGATGATGTTCGTGGTCACCGTCTCTTCCAACAAAGAAAAGACGATCCACGACGAGGTTGGCAAATGCCTCAATTCGTTGAAGAAGACGTTCAAAAAGCGCGAACACAACCGCTGTGGCGAAATGACGATGACCTGCTGGAAAGACAGCGGAATGTACGATGGACTGATCAATTGGGCGACGAACAAATGTGGAACGGAAGATAAAGCCATCAACCTTCTGAACGAATCGTTGGAGAATTACTACAAGTTCGGATTTCAGATGACTTTCGACAATCATCTCGATCGCTTCCTGACCGACTACGACATCAAGACATTCTTGGAAACGCATTTTGCTGCCTTGTCTTGGGATGACGTATCGACGTCCGTCAAGAAAGTCTGCTACAAACATTACCCACAGCAGAAGCTGCCTGATTGGCACGACATCGTGCAGGAGTCCATTTGAGAGAACAGATGTTTTTAGGGGTTCAGATGATGTAACCGGCACGCGATTGTCGGATTGTTTGCATGCACCATACTGCCTGTATTGCAGAAGTGCGTATGTTAGGATGGGGATAGGCTCTACTCATACTGTTCTGTATAACAGAAGGAGCCGAAGGGGAATCAAGGTAGCGTAACACTTGTTTAGGATTGTTTTGCCTCGATGTTCACAACTAACACATTTTTTTGTCTGGAATTTTGTGCTGGTTAGAGCAAATATTTTTTTTTGGTCGCCGAAAAAAATATCAAATTTGTCGTCATCTAACATGTATTTATACTTGCAGGTACGCCAATCATGAACTATTCCAGTGACAACTCCGTCGATTGGGACATTAACGGAGTATACAACGATCGGCTGATGCATGTGTCTCCGGAGGAACTTGCAACGGACAACTCATTACGAACTGCAGAAAATGAAGCGGCTTATCGCAAGTATCGTTCAGAATATGAAGCTGACCTCATTAATGTCGACGACTCTGTTTTGAGACAATTTCGTGATGGATTTGTTACACTGCATCAGAAACGTTTGCTGAAAGGGAATTCATTGGAGAATTGAATCGTTTAAATTTTTGGTATGTTTGTTCTGTTGTCAGTTTCGTCGTTTTTTATTTTCAGATTCTCACCTTGTTTGCCGTACGTCGACAGATCTACCATGAACTTAAAAATGTCAACTATTTACTCTCTTTATCGCAGGTACGTCGCTACTAGATTTTTTTCACAGTATACCGCGGACGGATCGCAGTGATGGTGTCGTTCAAGACGATCCTTGTCGGGACTTGGGAAAGAATTCAAATGTGTGGACAGCTATCATGGAGTACGTTCGTGATCCGAGAGATCTGAGAAATTTGGCATGTTGCAACAAAATGTTGTACAACACGTTGACGCTGGACATGGCGTACAAGTGCGTAGCAGCAAGGAACAAAACCCGTGGTCGGAAATCTATTCAAGTGCATGTGTCACAAGAATTGTCGGACATGCAATCTAGACGCCCTTTCGAACGAGATACGAAATGTGCCAAACTCTTCAACCCAATGCATGCATTGAACCGTTCTTGCAAGTACTGGACAAATGTCGAGGCGAACGGACGCAATCCCGTCCTTGGTTCTGAACCTTATCTTTCGAGGCATATCTTGCAGTATGTGAACGATACAAGAACGCTGTACAACCTGTCACAGGTGAACAAATGCTTGCGTCGTTGTATCGACGTACCAATGGTCGTACGCTGCGGTCTGTTGCAAGGAGGAAAACCCATGGCAGCCATCGTACAAATCTATCCTGCATTGAGGAACAAATCGATTTACCCTCCAGACGGACTTCGATTGCTTCACATTTGTAACGGAAAGCGTTGTGAGTTTTGTTACAACAAGTCCGTCAACCCCAACCATTGCAAGGGTCAGCTGCATTGCGACCAATCGTATACCAACCAACGGCGGACGCTACCACGGGCAGACAATGGCACGTATGCCTGCTGGAACTGTTATTCCAAACATCGAAATCCTCACATTGCAAAGTCGTGGAAATATCCATCTTTGACGAGAAAATACCACAAGGTGGTTTATTCAAGGACGAAGAAGCAATACTACCTCAAGGGAGCTTATTTGCGCAACCGTGAACACCTCTTCGAACTGTTCAATCATTCTCGATCGATTGCAAAGCCTTACTTTAAACGTTGGCATCGCCCTATAATAATTGACGACGGACAAGGATTTGGACGAGTTGAATACATTCCAACGACACGACGAAGTGTAGTCCACGAAGTGAGGGCTGATGGTCAGGAATTCTTTTGGAACGGAAACAGAGTCACCAATGACGGCGTGGAATACGTATGGGCGGCCCCCACGAAAGATGCCTCCGGATTGCCCATTGGACCCTTGCTGAATTACACGCTCATCAACGATGCGGTGGCCTATTTGAAAGATATTGACAATGACGGGCTGGATCATTTTTACGATCGAGTCATTCCAAACCCTCCGAACGCTACGTTGTACGATGATTTTCTCAATGCCTACGAGGGCAATATAGGCCCGGCAAAGGAATTGCAGGAGCGGCGCAAAACGGCACGCCTTGCCAGCACAGCGCATCGCCAATATCAAAAAGTGGAATGGACGGTCAGGGCCATAGCCCGCGTAGCAAAACACGTTACGTTGAAACGTCTCAGGCGTGCGAACCGAAAGGCAGCACGGTATCGGAGCATTTTCCAGCCTACACACAAGGACGTAATGGCAGTCCGACGACTCCTACTCCTTTACAAGGAGGACCATCGCAAGTACCCAAAACGAATGATCCAGTACATCACGGGCAACGATCAAATGAATGAACTTCTTCTTGACGTTCTGTACGACAAAGTTTTAATGCGACCATTTGACTTCGTCTGCACCAAGGGTGCTGCAAGCGAAGCTGCAAATGCAATTTGTCAAGCCGTCATTGAAGAGGGATTTTTGCACTGCATGTTTCGATACACGCGGGTTTACGAAAAAACTCACATCTACGGTCAATATGGCGTGCAACGCTCATTCAGAGCCTATCGTTCGATTCCATTGAGGGATGGAACTGCAGAATTTCCTCATGGGAGATACCGGCAACGTCGACAGAACGAGCGGGTTGTTTAGGATTGAATTAGATGTCGTGTTTGAATTGCAAGATGCATCGTCTGACTCCAAAAAGAAACTAACGATTTTGTGTACACTCCTCTTGAACAGCAACGAGAAAGGAACATAGGCTGCTGAAGGCTGTACGGAACAGAGAACTCCGACTAAAACGCATGACGACAAGACGCAAGGATTGGGCACCGTACATCCGATCGGAGATTGATGCAGTCAAGAATATTGTTTGGTTTTTACAGAATACAATGCTGCACATGGGCACGCTTCACGACCACATTACTTCCAGCCAAATAAAACGCATGCCCATTCTACAAAAGGATTTGCAGGCTCGTGCTCGCGACATTTACAACCTGATTTTCCGCGACGAAAGTACGAGCAAGTTTGTCGTCGTCGACACGAACAACGAACATCTTGATCAACGGATAGGAACCATCGTCTCCTTTGACGTGTTCACCGGCCGATTCAGTGTCAACATCTTTCCGAAAAAAGCGGGAAACGGCAAGTCTTGCCACCAAACGTCATTGAAACCCGAACACATGAAAATGTTGATGGAGGTTCCTGTGGATCGATACAACAGCATTCCCAAAATCGAAACGGCATCTGTTTCGATTCCTCACAACTTTGTTGCGCTTGGCAGTACCAACGAAGTCACGATCGAGTTCGTTGCAAACATTTTCCAATCGCTAGGACGGAAATTCCTTTATTTTGAACAGTGCGACGAAATCGCATCAAACGCCCTTTGCAAATTGTTAGAGGAACGCAGGATAGCCATTCAGGAGGATCGGCACAAGCTTCAGATGGAGACGGCCGATTTCGAAACAGCATGCCGGAACTTAACGTCGACACGTCTCGACCGGACCGAACAGCCGAACAAACGGCGCCGTGTACTTCGCGCAATGCCAAATGCAAAACGTGCCCAGCAAATCGTGTCAGTTTGGAACGCCAAATTTGACCACATCCACAACCAGACGCATTCTGACGTCAGTCAGGATATTGATGAACGGCATCTGTGTACGTTGCCCTTCCGCACTACCGACGGAAATTTAATGCAAGCATCGAAAGGACTCAGTCACTTTGGAACGACATTCAACAACGGAAGTAACGAGGCGGATTTGGAAAGGGAAATGGACGGTCAGCACATTGTCATAACAAAAGATTCGATGGATTCCGTTTCGCCGGGACGCGATATCGATGACGATGTGTTCGACTTCAGTCACAAATGGTGCGTACTTTGACAACCGTGATATTTTTTTCTCTCGTCAAAAAAAAATATACGAAACTAACGACTCAGCAAAAAGGATGACATGCGGCCAGGAACGATTCTTGTCGTTTTCCACTTCGTTTTTACCGTCCATCTTTGCGTCAACGGTTCACGACTGGACCCACATACAAGGCATTCAACGTCGGGACGTATTGACCTACGATGCTCTGTTCATTCCATTCTCTGCCGACGAGAGGACGACTCTGTTCGTTGTCATCGGCGCAGGAAACATTCATCAATACCAGAGGAAGAATTTCACTGGCAATCGCCCTTGCATACTGGAATTCAACCCGTACGTGGACGAAGTCTCCCGTCACCACTTGCCGAGCGTCACATCGAAGATATACGCATGGTTGAACAAGATGTACCGCGAAGACACGGGTGGGGATTATTTGACAAACCCTTACCACAAAAGATCCATGCCTCTTTGTTCTCCATTTGGTAAGTCCAAGGAAAATTTCCGTTTGCCGTCGATGCAAACATTTCATGCGTCACCTCACCTTCAAGACTGCCAGAGGAAAAGGCTGCTTCCAACAGCGACGGGAGGGTATGCATTCTGGAATGCATCCACGGTTTGATGGCATTGAACGAATTTCAATTTTCGTCAACGTCGTACGATCGCGACCAGCACAGAAGCACGATTCGTAATCATGTGAAGGTTACATTCTCACGCAATCATTTGACACAATTGCGTGCCTCCTGCTATTCTGTCCTTGAGAACATCGGCAAAAAATACGCAACTTCCCTCCAGTCAGTCAGCAATGATGCAAACAACATCACCGACGACGACTCTTGCGCATCATCGAACTGCGTGTCATCGAGTTCGCAGTCGGCATCGTATAATGATGATTCCGACAGCAACTGGACAGGCGTCGCTGACGATACGGAGTTCGACGACAATATCGAAAATTTGGATTCCAACGGAAGTGAATGCGCTGTTGACAAGACTCCGTCCAATTTCAACAACGAAGGAGGTCGTAACGAGATGACGGTGGACATTGTTGCGGATGACAACACGAGTGGGTCCGACGAGAGCCCTTTCGACACCATGCCCGCACAGCGACAGCTGGATCGACACGGACGTCGAAGCGGACGCAAGCCACTGGACCGCCGCGGCAACGACGCCCTTTTCTGTCCCGGAGACGTTGTGGAATACAAGAGCCTTGTATCCGGAGGAGCCGTCAAACGGGCGGCCATTGCCAAAATAAAGGATTCCAAGAAGCATCGGTACATCGTTTTGGATAACGATCACGTCCTACGTCCGAAGAAGCACGTGGTCAGGAAGGTCAAAATGTACTGTGGGGCTACGGGCAACCTCATTGCCAATCCACTGGCCCAATGGCACGACGTGAATGACTGCACGTTGCAAGCGGGCGCGTTGGAACCCGAAAACCAAGTGCCGCAAGATGACGACAGCTCTGCGGGAGATTCGTACGAGAGCGACGCGTCGTCGATCGACCTCGGTTA
>CALZFZ010000057.1 GCA_945786965.1 uncultured Muriicola sp.
CCGGAATGGGAATTAATTAACTTGAAAAGTAAAATTGGGATTAGTGAAACCGGAAGTTTTCAAACAAATAAAGTGAATCTTTGGGGGTGGAATCATGTGATAAGCCCGGAGTTATTTTTTAATATACATATTAAACCTGGCCAATCTACTGAATGGATAAGGACTTATAATGTGTATAAAGTAACTTAAATATTAGCCCGTATAAAATATGAGATTGGGAATTAAAAAGGTGGCCCGTCCGGGACCACCTCTTTAAAATCAAATCTATATGAATAAGCCTTCCGGCCTATCTTTCTTCAATATAATCAGGCCAGGTCAAATCTGTCGAGGTTCATTACCTTGTCCCATGCCGCTGCAAAGTCCTTCACAAACTTGCCTTTGGCATCATCACAAGCATAAACTTCCGCCAAGGCACGTAGTTCGGAGTTGGAACCGAAGATCAGGTCTACCCTTGTTCCGGTCCATTTTAACTCTTTTGTTTTGCGATCGCGACCTTCAAACACTTCCTCATCGGTATCGATGGCTTTCCATTCGTTGCGCATGTCCAGCAAGTGTACAAAGAAATCGTTGGTCAGGGTTCCCGGCCTTTTTGTAAATACGCCGTGCTTAGAGCCGTCGTAATTAGCGTTAAGGGTTCGCATCCCCCCTACAAGGACTGTCATCTCCGGAGCAGTCAGCGTCATTAATTGGGCCTTGTCTACCAAAAGATCTTCTGTTTTTACCGAAGTTTTGGCCTTTAGGTAATTTCTGAATCCGTCTGCAAACGGCTCAAGGGCTTCAAATGCTTCGGCATCTGTCATCTCTTCTGTCGCATCCGTTCGGCCTGGAGTAAAGGGTACCTTCACTTCATGACCAGCATCTTTGGCTGCTTTTTCAACAGCAGCACAGCCTCCCAAAACGATCAAATCAGCCAGGGAAACTCTCTTGTTCCCTTTTTGTGCGCCGTTGAAATTTTCCTGAATCTGGATAAGGGCATCCAATACCCTGCCTAATTGTACTGGGTTATTTACCTTCCACTGATTCTGTGGAGCTAAACGAACGCGAGCCCCATTGGCACCTCCTCGATTGTCCGATCCTCGGAACGTGGAAGCAGAAGCCCAGGCAGCACCAACCAGTTCCGGAATGGATAAACCGGAAGCAAGGATGTTTTTCTTAAGACTTGCAATATCCTTAGTATCGATCAGTTTATGGTCCACAGCCGGCACAGGATCTTGCCAGACCAGGTCTTCTTTAGGAACTTCAGTGCCCAGGTAACGGGACTTTGGCCCCATATCGCGATGGGTTAGTTTAAACCAGGCTTTTTGATAGGCTTCCTTAAATTCTTCAGGGTTATCGAGAAAATGTCTTGATATTTTCTCATAGGCTGGATCCATCCTAAGGGAAAGATCTGTTACCAACATAAATGGATCGTGTTTCTTATTAGGGTCTTGTGCATCCGGTACTGTTCCTGCACCAGCCCCATCTTTAGTAGTGTACTGCCATGCCCCAGCCGGACTCTTGGTCAGTTCCCATTCATAGCCGAAAAGGTTTTCCAGGTACTTATGGCTCCATTTGATAGGGGTGTCTGTCCAGGCCCCTTCCAAACCACTGGTAATTGTATCCGTGCCTTTACCGGTTCCGAAATTGCTTTTCCAGCCCAGGCTTTGCATTTCTATGGGTGCTCCTGCAGGTTCTGCTTCTAAAAATTCTGCATCGCTGGCAGCCCCATGCGTTTTCCCAAAGGTATGCCCCCCGGCGATCAACGCAACAGTTTCATAATCGTTCATAGCCATACGGCCAAAGGTCTCGCGAATGTCATGGGCAGCAGCAACAGGATCCGGATTGCCATTGGGACCTTCAGGATTCACATAGATCAATCCCATATGGGCGGCACCCATTTGTTTTTCCAATTCCCTTTTTTCGTTGTAGCGGGCTTTGTTGCCAAGCCATTCGGCTTCGGAACCCCAGTAAATATCTTCTTCGGGTTGCCATATGTCTTCACGCCCACCTGCAAATCCGTACATGGGCAATCCCATAGATTCATGAGCAACATTTCCGGCCAGGATCAATAAATCTGCCCATGAGATTTTTTTACCGTATTTCTGTTTGATGGGCCATAAGAGCACCCTGGCTTTATCGAGGTTGGCATTATCTGGCCAGCTGTTCAAGGGAGCAAAACGTTGTGACCCGGTGCCACCGCCTCCACGGCCGTCTGCGATCCTATAGGTCCCGGCGGCATGCCACGCCATACGGATAAAAAACGGTCCGTAGTGACCGTAATCTGCCGGCCACCAATCTTTACTATCGGTCATTACTTTATACAAGTCTTTTTTTACGGCCTCCAGATTTAAAGATTTGAATTCCTCGGCATAGTTAAAATCTTCGTCCATGGGGTCAGACAATGAAGAGTGCTGCCGCAATATGTTTAAATTCAACTGGTTTGGCCACCAGTCACTGTTCCTTGTGCCACCACCAGCAGCCTGGTTCAATTCTCCGCTTAGAAACGGGCACTTGCCTTCACCGTTAACAGAGTAACTTATAGCACTCCCCGATGCATTTTTATTTTTTAATTCTTCCATAATATGATTGAGTTTTTATTCCATTTCAGCTTATAAATTTACCGAAAAGTTACTTATTTAAATCATTTTTTATATAGATAAAAACTATGGTTCATTTTGAATCCCGATAGGCCATCAACTCCCAGAAAAAGGGCTCCTTTGAAATGGCACCTGCATCCAGATTTCATTTGAAATTTAAGGGTAAATGCGCTACCTTAGGAAAAGTATGAAATGTCTGGCGGTAGCTGTCATAAATGGATCGTTACCTGTATTCCAAAAAAGCGATGAAAAAACTACAGGAAATATATAATTGAGAAAACAGTTCCATTGTTATTTCCTAAAAAATATTCGATAACACTCTAAATTAATTAAAATGAAAAAAATAGTAAGCGCTTTTTTAATGCTCATTTTTCTTGCCAATTGCAAAACATCTAATTCTGAATGGACCCCTTTGATCGTAGATAATTCGTTAGAGGGTTGGCATATTTTTCAAGATGATGGATCCAAAAAAGGATGGATTGTTGAAGATAACATATTGATCTTTAATGGGGTCTCAGACATGGAGTCGGGAGAAGGAGATGCAAGCTTATTATCGGACAAAGTCTATGAAAATTTTGAAATACAATTCGATTGGAAAGTAGTAGTCGGCGGCAACAGCGGTTTTATGTGGGGCGTAAATGAAGACGAAAAGTATAAATATCCATATCAAACAGGACAGGAAATCCAAATTCTAGATCCTGGAATTTATGACGACCCAACAATTGTACTCGGTGGAGAAATTGAAGAAAAGGGCGCGTTGGAGGATTTGGAAGAATACAAACACTATGTTGGCGCGTTATATGATTTGTTCCCACCATCTCAAACAGATGTAGCCAATCCGGCTAGCCAGTGGAATACATATCATATTAAAATAGATTACAAGTCCAATCGGGGCGAAGTGATCCTCAATGATGTTTTAATTAATTCATTTCCTCTTAAAGGACCAGAATGGGATGCAATGTATAAGGAAAGCAAATTCAGCAGATCTGAGGATGAGGACAGCGAATATCTGGGGGATGCACGTTGGTATGACTTTGCTAAATTTTCAAAAGGCCATATTTGTTTCCAGGATCATCCTGGCATGGTTTCTTTTAGAAATATCAGGATAAAAGAGCTCGATTAATTCTATGCTGATATCGCCAATAACAAATGCGGGGTTGAATAAAAATCCTGAACACAAGAGTTAAACAAGTAATTCGGTTGCTAATATATAATAAAGTGTTTTAGAAAATGACCTTGGAACAAGCTTCTTTCTTGGCTGAAATAATAGCAGCTATTGCAGTAGTCGCTTCTCTGATATATTTGGGGATCCAGGTAAGAAATAGTCGACTTCAGGCCAAAAGTGATGCAATTGACCTGATTACAAAAGAACGTTCGGAGTTTGTAAAAATGATGTCTCAGGATTACGATTTATCTTTAATTGTACCTAAGGGATTAGCCGCTACATCTAAACTTCCTGCGAATGAATACTATCGATTCAATAATTTTATTTACTACATTTTTATAACATTAGAATCTGGATATAGGAAATGGGAAAGTAATGACCTTGATGATAAACTATGGCAGGCCTGGGATGAGGCCATTCTTTGGTGGCTATTATTTCCGGGAGTCCAGACCTGGTGGAAACATAATATTGTACCGGGATATACCGCAAGTTTCAAAAATTATATCGACAGTATTATTAAGAAAATTGACGAAGAAGGGTTGACTGCCAATAAAAAGCAAATTGAATTTATGGAGGAAGCTGGCAAATTGTCAATTAAGAAAGAAGAAAAATCACCGCCATCATAATATAAATCTAATTACAACTATCTTTATTCGAGACTGATAGCATGGAAGAAATTGAAGCAATACGTATACTGGAAGTTTCACCAGAGAACGTGGAAGACAGTGGTATTTTTTGCATAAAGAACAAAAAAGCACCCGGGTATCATTCCAAAATAGCCTGGTTCAAATCCAAATTGAACCGTGGGCTCAAAATTAAGATCGCTGTCGATGCCTTTGATAAACAATTGGGGTTTATAGAGTATCTGCCTTCGGAGCTCGCCTGGCGACCAATAAAGGCAAAGAACTATATGTTTATTCAATGCATTGCATTATTTGGCAAAGCTTGCAGGAATAAAGGGATTGGGAGTAAGTTGATTCAGCTTTGCGAACAAGACGCTCTTAATAACAAAAAATCCGGGATTTGTACCATGAGTAGCAACGGAGCCTGGATGGCGAATAAGCAACTTTTTGAAAAAAATGGGTTTACGCTTGCCCAGGAGCTCGATCGATTTGAATTGATGGTAAAAACTTTCGACGCCAAACAACCGATCCCAAGTTTTAATGATTGGACCCAAGAACAGGCAAAATACAAAGGCTGGAATTTAATCTATTCGGACCAATGCCCCTGGCATGATAAATCTGTTACCGATCTTTTGAATTGTGCCATGGATCACGGTTTCGAATTGCAAATTATAAAAATGGAGACCCCTGAAGCAGCGCAAAAGGCTCCTTCCGGATTCGGTACCTTTAGCCTGTTAAAGGACGGTAGGTTGCTTGCCGACCACTATATAAGCAGGACCCGATTTGAAAATATTTTAAAAAAAGAACTATAAATTACGATCAGAATGGACATCAAAAACAATATTATCTCGTATGTGGAATTTAATGCAAACGACCTCGAAAAGATAAAGACATTCTACCATAAGTGCTTTGGTTGGAATTTTACGGATTTTGGCCCTACGTATGTTGCCTTTAATGAAAGTGGCCTTGATGGGGGGTTTGAAAAAACAGAAGATACTATTGTAAACGGGGCCCTTGTCGTTTTGTATCATAAGGATCTTGTTGCCATAAAAGATACCATAATCAAAACCGGAGGGAAACTCAAAAATGATATCTTTTCCTTTCCTGGCGGCCGCAGATTTCATATTACGGATCCTACCGGAAATGAACTGGCAGTATGGTCAGATAAGTAATCCATTTTTTGTCATAAATTTAAATTAATGGTTATTCAAGTTCATTATAAAATTGCACCATGAAAAAACGCTGTGAACTATCATTTGCACTCTTACTTTTAAGTATCCCATTTTGGGTAGTAAGCCAAACCCCAAGTTCGCTCGATGACCTGTCGGCAACATATGCGAAATCTTCCTTTCCTATGTTGCGGGAACTTCTGAGTCTCCCAAACGATGCATTTTACCCGGCTGCAATTGAAAAAAATGTGCGCTGGTGCGAAGATGCCTTTGGAAACCGTGGATTTACCTCTACCAGAATAGCTACAAGTACGGCTCCCTTGTTATTAGCAGAGCGAAAACATACGACGGCACAACAAACTGTGTTGGTCTACCTCCAACTAGACGGGCAACCGGTAGATAGTACGCGCTGGTTTCAGGAAAGCCCCTATATCCCCACTTTGAAAAAGCCATTGCCCAATGGGGAGTGGGAAGCTATTCCCTGGGAACAGATCGCTAACTATGAGGACGAGTGGCGTGTTTTTGCCCGTTCTGCGAGCGATGCAAAGGGTCCGGTAGCTATGTTCTTAACTGCTTTGGATGCGGCAGCGGCCCAACAAATTGAACCAAATTATAATCTGAAAGTGATCATGGACTTTGAAGAGGAATTAGGATCGCCCAGATTACCGCAGGCGGTTACTGATAATGCAGCGCTTCTAAAAGCCGATATGCTAATCATCTTTGATGGCCCCCGACATATTACCAATAAGCCTACCCTTACCTTTGGAGCACGTGGCATTGCAACTATAACACTCACCACCTATGGCCCTGTGGTTCCTCAGCATAGCGGGCATTTTGGAAATTATGCCCCAAACCCCGCCTTGAGACTCTCCAAACTCCTGGCCTCTATGAAGGACGACAATGGCAGGGTGACCATTCCCGGGTTTTACGATGGAGTAACTATTGACGCGGCCACCGAAACTATTTTGAAAGCAGTACCCGATAATGAAGCACAAATAAAAGAACGGTTACAAATTAAGACGGCCGATGGGGTAGGGCAATATTACCAGGAAGCTATTCAATACCCTTCATTAAATATCCGGGGTATGCAATCTGGATGGATCAATGAAAAAGTGCGGACCATCATTCCTGGTTGGGCCCGGGCCGAAATAGATGTACGACTGGTATTAGAGACAGACCCGGAGCGCCTAATTGGCCTTATTAAAGATCATGTGAAAGCCGAGGGGTATCATGTCCTGGATTCAGAACCTACAAAAGAAGAACGCCTGGCTTACGATAAGATCGCAACATTTAACTACGAGATCTCCTATCAATCGTTTCGGACGCCCTTTGATTCTACAGTAGGTGTTTGGCTGCGCAGAGCCCTTACCAAGGCTTTCGGGGAAGCCCCGGTGATGATACGAATGAGTGGTGGTTCCATTCCTATATCCCCTTTTGTTACTACCCTGAATATCCCTGCGGTAACGGTACCCACGGTTAACAGGGATAACAATCAGCACAGCCCTAATGAGAATCTGAGGCTTGGGAATTACCGGGAAGGCATAAAAACCATGATCGCTATCTTAGTAGAGAACCTTTAGATCGTAACACGCAAGTCATAACTAATCCTATATGCTTTTTAAAGAACCATCCTTCAGCAAATGGACACATAGAATCACACTTGTTTTTTATCATTCACATACTTCCTTCGGTTAAAAAGAAAAAAGAATGCTAAAATTTAGTCCCCTGTTCCTTTATATTATACCCCAAAATGCCTAATTTTAATTCCCCACGGTACAACAACCTCAAAACTCCTAAAATGAAAATTTTTTTAATCCTGACAGGTGTGTTTCTATTGATCTTCAGTTGTGCGGACCAAGGCAAAAAAACAAGCTACGAAGATCGCACATGGTGGAAAGAAGGAGTAATCTACCAGATCTATCCCCGTAGTTTTAAGGATACTGATGGCGACGGTATTGGGGACCTGAAAGGGGTCATTGAAAAACTCGATTATATCAAAAGCCTGGGGGTATCCATGGTATGGTTAAACCCTATTTATAGTTCTCCGAATGCTGATAACGGTTACGACATCAGTGATTACCGGAATATCATGAAAGAATTTGGTACCATGGACGACTTCGACTCATTGCTGAAGGGACTTCACGAACGAGATATAAAATTTGTAATGGATGTGGTGGTGAACCACAGTAGTGATGAACATGAATGGTTTAAACAATCCCGGAGTTCCCGTGATAATCCCTACCGCGACTACTACCATTGGTGGCCGGCAGAAAAAGGTACACCCCCTTATCGTTACAGCTTGTTCGATCCTAAAGGCGACGCATGGAAATACGATTCTATTACCAATGCCTATTACCTTCATTATTTTTCCCAAAAACAACCGGATCTAAAATGGGAAAATCCCAGGGTACGGCAGGAAGTATATGATATCATGAAATTCTGGGCCGATAAAGGCGTAGATGGCTTCCGGTTAGATGCTTTCCAGTATGCCGCCAAGGATACCACCTTCCCGGTCTTGCCAGTGGGGTACGAAAAGAATGTTATAAAATACTATGGCATGGGTCCCAACCTGCATTCGTACCTGAAGGAAATGTACGAGGAGGTTTTTAGCAAATATGATGTTTTTGCCGTTTCCGAAGGAGCCGGAAGCACTTTTGAAGATGCCCACTCCCTTGTAGATGCCGACAGGAATGAACTACAGATGGCCTACCATTTTGAAGGAATGGATGTTGGGAATAGCCTGGACCGGTTTCAGCTAAAAGAATTTAAAGAAGTGTATACAAAATGGGATAGTGCTTTTGCAAAAAAGGGATGGCTTTCTGTTTTCCTGGCCAACCACGATGTTCCCAGGATGGCATCAAAATTCGGAAATGACAGCCCTATTTTCAGGGAAGCTTCTACAAAAATGCTCAATACGTTTATCCTCAGTATGCGGGGCACGCCATATTGCTATTACGGGGATGAATTGGGGATGACCAATATTGGATTCGACAGTATCTCTCAATACCAGGATATTGCTGCAATAAATGGCTATAAAAAAGTTATAGACACCGGGGGCGATGTAACCCAATACCTGGCCAGCTTAAAATTCCTTTCCAGGGATAACGGGCGTACTCCCATGCAATGGGATGCCTCTGAACAGGCCGGTTTTACGACCGGGACTCCCTGGCTTCCGGTGAATGATAATTATAAAAAGATCAATGTAGCCGTTGAAAATGAAGATCCTGAAAGTTGTTTGAACCACTTTAAAAAAATGGTTCAACTGAGAAAGGATAATCCTGTTTTTGTCTATGGAAAGTACACTTTGTTATTGCCAGAACATGATCAAATCTACGCCTATACCAGGGAGCTAGATGGTGAAAAAATGCTGATAATGCTCAATTTTTCGCCAGAAGTAGCCACTGTAGAGATCCCGGTGAAAAAAGATCTTGAGGAATTACTGATGAATAACTACCAGAATGTTTTTCTGAAGGATAGGGTGCTATCCCTGGAGCCATATCAGGCGTTTATCTATAAATTAAAGAATTAAAAAATACAAGCATCCTAGAACTTATCTACCACCACTTTGTAGGTTGGGTCTTCGAGGACGTTTACTTCGATGATCTCATCGGCGTTTTTCAAAAGACGTTTGCAATCAGGGCTCAGGTGTTTTAAGTGCACCCGCTTTCCTACCTTCTGGTAGCGCTCCGTGATTTTATTCAAGGCTTCAATGGCCGACATGTCTACCACCCGGCTTTCCTGAAAGTCGATGATTACCTCATCCGGATCATTGAGTACATCGAATTTTTCATTGAACAGGGTCACAGATCCAAAGAACAAGGGCCCGTAGATCTCGTAGTGCTTTACCCCCGCATCATCTATATACTTCCTCGCCCGGATGCGTTTTGCATTGTCCCATGCAAAGACCAGGGCTGCAATGATAACGCCAACCAAAACTGCCAGCGCGAGGTTGTGGAGAAAAATGGTCACCAGGGTTACCAGGATCATCACCAACACATCGGACTTGGGCATTCTCCGAAATGTTCGCAAACTGGCCCATTCAAAGGTCCCCAGGGCCACCATGATCATGAGTCCCGTTAAGGCCGCCATGGGTACCTGTTCAATCAGGTCGGCGCCAAACATGATAAATACCAGCAGCATCAAAGCTGCCACAATACCCGATAACCGTGCCCGGGCGCCGTTAGAGGTATTGATCAAACTCTGACCTATCATGGCACAACCTCCCATCCCGGAAAATACACCGGAAAGGATATTCGCGGTACCCTGAGCCACCGCTTCTTTGTTGCCGCGACCTCTGGTTTCGGTGATCTCATCCACAATGTTGAGCGTCAATAAGCTTTCAATTAGGCCTACCCCAGCCACAATGGCGGCATAGGGGAAAATGATCTGCAAGGTCTCCAGGGTTAATGGTACCATGGGTAAATGAAAGGGCGGGAAACCGCCTTTAATGGAGGCAATGTCCCCAATGGTGCGGGTATCGATCCCAAAGAAAAGGACCAGTCCAAAGACGAGTAATATGGCTACCAAAGATGCCGGTACTGCTTTACTTATTCTGGGCAATCCCCAAATGACCAGCATGGTGAGGAGTACCAGTCCTGAAAAAAGCAACAAAGTACCACCGCTTAACCAGCTGCCGTCCGCAGCCTTAAATTGATCTACCTGCGAAAGAAAGATGATGATCGCAAGGCCATTGACAAATCCAAAAATAACCGGGTGGGGTACCAGGCGCATCAATTTCCCGAGTCGCAACATCCCTGTAATGACCTGTAATATCCCGGCCAGCACAACAGCAGCAAAAACATATTCTACCCCATGCTGTTGGGCGAGAGTAACAATAACCACGGCAACGGCCCCGGTAGCCCCGGAGATCATCCCGGGTCGTCCTCCGAAGATGGAGGTTACCAGCCCCATTACAAAGGCTGCGTATAATCCGGTTAGCGGTGAAAGTCCTGCAATAAGTGCAAAAGCAATTGCCTCAGGGACCAGGGCTAAGGCCACAGTTATCCCTGACAGGATCTCGGTTTTGTAATTAACTTCCTGAGAAAAATCGAATAAATTGAGATACTTCTTCAAACCCCTTCGTATTTAAGGGCGCAAAAATAACGCTATTTACTTAGTCGTAGCTTTAAAACCTAAAAAAATGGATCTTATGCAATTCCCCAGGAACTAAATATCCACCAAAGTGCAAGTACAAGGGCTATTAGAACAACGGTCAAAGTCTTATCGGAAGACCATTTATAACTGGTTCCTTTAGGTTTTCGTTGAAAAGTAACCGTTTTCAATACTTCAGCTGGTTGCGGATATCCTGTTTTACTTACGATCATAAGAACCGCTGTGGAGAATACAAATAGGATTATGGCAAAATGCAAAAAGTTGATCTCTAACAAAATCCCCAGCAAGGAGTCCTGGCTAACCATAATAATTCCCTCTTTGCTTAAAAATTCGGTAACCAATCTAAAAATTCCAAAGATAAAACCCGTCCATAATGCCACAATAGCTCCCTTGGCATTGATCCATTTGTAAACCAGGCCAAACAAGAAGACGGCGGCAATTGGAGGGGAAATATAGGCTTGTATGCTCTGTAAATAATGAAAGATGCCCCCTCCCATTAATGTTTTCATAAAAGGGATCCATCCCAAACTTATAATGACCAGGACCAGGGTGGCCCACTGACCAAAACGCACAAGACTTTTTTCAGAGGCATTGGGCCGGTACTGTTTATAAAAATCGATCGTCAGAAGGGTTGAACTCGAATTAAATGCCGAGGATAACGAACTCATCAAGGCAGCCAACAATCCTGCTATTGCCAGCCCCTTTAGACCCATTGGCAGAATACCAGTAATCAAGGCCGGCAAAGCCTGATCGGCATTATCCATAGCGAAACTTAATTCCCCTTTTTGCAATAAGGCATAGGCAATGACACCCGGGATAAAGAATATAAAAACCGGCAGTAATTTTAAATACCCTGCAAACAAAGCACCTTTTCTTGCATTACTGACATCTTTAGCAGATAAGGTGCGTTGCACAATATACTGGTCTGTACACCAATACCAGATACCTAAAATAGGTGCCCCGAATAACATACCTGTCCATGGATACTCACTGTCCCCTATTGGCCGCCAGAGATTAAAAAAACGTTCTACAGGAGGGTTGCCGGGTTGTTCTGAGGCCAGGGTGAGTGTTTCTATCATTCCATCCCAGCCACCGAGTTGGTTCAAACCAAACCAGGTTACTGCAATGGTTCCAAATAATAGAATAAAGGCCTGGACCATATCCGTATAAATAACTGCCTTTAGACCTCCTAGAACCGTATAAAAACCTGTGGCTATGACAGTAATGATGGCGCCTGTCCAAAATGAGATTCCCATGGTCTCAAAAACCAGAGCACCCGCAAATATGATCAGTGATATTTTCGTGATTACATAGGCTAGGATGGAAACTACTGAAAGGTAATTCCTGCAGGCTTTTGAATACCGTTTTTCCAAAAATTCTGGCATAGTGTAGACACCGGATCGTAAATAGAAAGGGACGAATACCCATCCCAGTAAAATCAGCACCAGGGAAGCCAGGATCTCAAAATTTGCCATGGGCATGTCTGCCCTTGCCCCGGCCCCCGAAACCCCCAGAATGATCTCAGATCCAATATTAGATGCAAATAAGGAGGCCCCAACCACAAACCATCCCTGATCTTTCCCTGCCAAAAAATAATCGGCGGCATCTCCTGAACCAGATTTATCTCGTGACGCCCAACGGGCAATCCAAAGTATAATAAGAAAATAAATCAGGATGATGACAACATCCCAAAGTCCAAGTGAATTAAACATGGTTTTGGCTGAATTGGTTTATAACAAACTTACCATTTTATAAGCCCTAATAATTTTTCTCCCAATACCGATAATCTGGCCCTATCATATTTGGTCTGTTCCCAGTTCCTTGGATCTCCCGGAAATGCATAACCTTCGGGTGCTACCCTGTTCTTCCAGGAATTAACGCGCCATTGTCGCAATTCCTCATTATCCTCTTCTGCCGGCATCATCGAAATATATTGTGCTATTCGTACTTTGTCCCCAGAACGGTTTGGACGAATCCCATGGGGTTCTGTACTGTTAAAAATCAGCAGGTCTCCTGCTTCCATCTTAACTTTTACAATTTTGACTTCCAATGCTGAAATATCTGGTTGAAAACGATCGCGATCTTTGGGTTGTGTCAATTTCCATGTATCATAATTACGATACAACCATGGAATGCACTGAAACCCTCCCATATGCTCATCGGTCTGATCTGCCAGGGCCAAAACGCCCTGAACATTCTGAGGTTTGGTTTCAGGATCGTAATCCCAATGGATAAAGCCTTTCTTTTCAAAACCCGGGCGCTGCGGGAAATTGAGGTTGGCGCGGTCAATAGTGACCCACAATTTTTCGGTCCCCCAAACATCCACAAAAGCATCGTATACTCTGTGTGTTTGGCGATTGTTCCATAG
>CALZFZ010000058.1 GCA_945786965.1 uncultured Muriicola sp.
CCAGACCATGTTTGGCAACCCGCAGTCTTCACATAACTTTGAACAAAGCAACTTGTGTTTATTCCACTGGGATTTGGATTGTTAACAATTGCTGAATTTATGTCGCCGAAAGGTTCAAAGGTATGATCAAAGTCATTGGTTTTAAAAGTCCAATTAATATCTCCCAAAGCCGGATCGATATTTTCTTCAGCCTCCGCATCACAATTTCCTCCACTTGCTAACGCAATATCATCAAAATAAAATAGTTCTCCTTGTCCCGCAGTCCCGAAATCAGGGAATAAGATAGCTGTGTCGAATGAAATTGTAGTGTCAAACGTACCAGCTACAGGATTGTTCATATCAAATGATAATTCTTCCCAGGCAGACGCGATCGTGCTATTTACTTCTACTTCTGCAAATACGGTAGGATTGCCATTTCCATCCGCAGGGGATGTAGAATCTTCAATTTTAAAACGTATAGGTGTATCTACTCGTGGCGACCATACTTTTATTTTTACAGTAGTACTACCGGAAAAATCAATGGCACCCGCCAAAGGTATGCTTGCTCCCGCCCAAATCTGGGCATCAGTTAGTTTATTGATTTCCAAAACCTTTACACTGGTATTAATGCCGGTAGCGTCCGGATTATCAATAACTGTTGCAGGGATGGGTCCAAAATTTACATCACCAAAACCACTAACGGCATAATTTACGGTTGGGTCTTCAAAGGTAATCGGCAATTCTACAGGATTTGAAGCTCCAGAAATTGTAACAACTTCTATCAATTCTATGGTGGCAGCTCCAGCCCCCCGGGCTACAACTCTAACGGTATAATCTCCAACTTCCGCATAGACATGCACTGCGGTCTCTCCTGCCATGATCGTTGTGGGCTCTTCATTTTCAACATCACCATAATAAATATCAAAGACTGTTGCATTAGTAGCTGTTGGAGCCACTGAAATTTCGAAAGGATTCGTCTCAGAAACTGCTATATTCAATTCTAAATCGGTTGGCGCAGCAAATGAGATGGTCACAATCCTGCTTAATTCGCTGGTCAGCCCCGAAATTCCTACTGCAACAATGCGAAGCGTAAACTCGCCTTCCCCATATACATGGGTAATAGTTTCGCCAGGGGCTACTTCCACCGGGGTTTCATTGTCAACATCACCAAAAAACACCCTAAATACGGATGCTCCCAAGGCTGTAGGGGTTACACTTACTTCGCCAGAATCGTCCTGGGCAATATCGAATATTGCTTTTAATTCACTGGGTGCAGAAATATCCTGCAAAGCATAGTTTGTTTCTTCTTCCGTGCAGGAATTAAAAACATTTATTACCAAAAAGAATACCAGTAGTCGAGTTATAATTTTCATTTGTTCAAAGTTTATTTTTTATTAATAGCCGGGGTTTTGAGCCCAGCGGTCTCCTGCCAATTCAATTTCTATAGAAGGGATAGGGAACAATTCGTGTTTCCCAGCCGTAAATCCGTTAATTTCCTGGGCGGCCCTTCCAGTTCGTACCAGGTCGAAGAAATGGTGGCCTTCGCCTACCAATTCTACTCTTCGTTCGTTATATATAGCTGTTGTAAGCGATGCTCCTGTTGCCGAAACATCTGTTAAGGAAGCCCTGGTACGTACCCTGTTCAAATATTCTTGTGCCCTGGCATCGTTGCCATTCTTATTGTGAGCTTCGGCTGCCATTAGCAGCACATCAGCAAAACGGATAGCCCGGTAGTTATTTGGATTTGTTAGGTTGGCATCGCCGGTGTTCAAATCACCTTGTCTTGCAATATATTTTCTGTTGTAATAACCAGTATGTTCAAAGCCTTCCACATAGGAAACACCACTATTGCTTGCGGCCCATGCCTCAATGTCCAGAATGGCCACGTCTTTTCTAATATCTCCTGTTTCAAATTGATCTACTACTTCCTGGGTAGGTACATTAAAGCTAAAGCCCGACTCAAATAAGGGTCCGGTATAATTTCTAATTCCATTGAATCCTACGGCTACATTTCCTTCACTGCACTGAAGGCAGCCAAATCCGGCTCCTTCAATATCGGTATATTGTATTTCAAAAACCGATTCAATATTATTCTCATTGTCATTTTCGAACATGGTGCTATAATCTGCCAACAGATCGTACGGGCCGGTATTAATAACATCGTCTAAAATACTGGCCGCATCAGACCATTTATCCTGATAGAGATATGCTTTCCCCAACAAGGCCTGTGCGGCCCCCTTGGTAGCCCTTCCGGTTTGAGTTTGTACGGCAGGTAAATTGGCCACCGCAAATATCAAATCTGCTTCTATTTGAGTGAAGATAACAGCCTCCGATTTACGTTCCAGCACATCCTGGTCCCCAAAAAGGATTCTGATATCCGGGTTCTCCTCGTTGAAGGGTAGCGGTCCAAACCATTTTACCAATTCAAAAAGGTAGTAGGCCCTCAAAAACCTGGTTTCTGCCAATACCTGGTCTTTCCCCGCAAAATCGGTTTTGTCTTTAAATTCCAAAATATAATTGGCACGGTTTACCCCGGCATACATCCAGCTCCAGATATCCCGTAATTGGGCATTCACCGGTGTATGGGTCATATCGTCTATTTCCTGTATTCCTGGAACATCCGTTGCGCTTTCTCCGCCAGCCAGCGTATTATCGCTCGCGATTTCCCCGAGCATTACGTTCAGGTAAGAAGATTGTAACAAATCATAGGCAGCAATCAAAGCAGATTGATAATCCTCTTCGGAGTTGAAGAAATTTTCAGAATCCTCATCAAGCGAATCTACATCTACAAAATCATCTCCGCAGGAGATAACCAATAAACCAGATACGAATAAGATAAAGCTGTATTTGATTAGACTATATTTCATTTTTGTTGCTTTTAAAATTTAAGATTAACCCCTAATAAATATGTTCTTGGAACCGGATAGAACCCCTGGTCTATTCCCGCCCCTATAGGCGCTCCTGAGGAGGCACTAGGATCATATCCCTTATATTCTGTTAATGTGAATATATTGCTCGCTGAAAGATAAATTCGAAGTTTGTCGATATTTGCCTTGTCAACCACGCTACGCGGTAAAGTATAACCAATTTGCGCGTTTTGCATTCTCACAAAAGAACCATCCTCTACATAATAATCTGAGAACAGGGTATTGGAGGTAGCTCCCGTCGTTACCCTTGGATATACATTGGTAGATCCTTCACCGGTCCATCGATTTAAGGTATAGACTGATCTGTTGACCAAAGGCTGATTACGTTCATAATTGCGAACAATATCATTTCCCAAAGATGCAAAAGCATAGGCCGTGAAATCCCAGTCCTTATAGTTAAATGAGAGATTGAGTCCCATCGTTGCATCGGGTATAGGGTTACCAATATCGGTACGGTCATCGGAATCGATCACATTATCCCCATTAATATCTACAAAACGAATATCCCCGGGCACAGAATTGACTTGAGTAGCATGGGCGTCTACTTCGGCCTGGTTTTGGAAGATCCCATCGGTTTGCAGACCGTAGAAATATCCCAGTGGTTTACCACCTTCCATACGTGCAGGGGGGTCCTGGCCCACTCCAAACCCACCGCCTGGTATAAAGCCAACTCCGTTGTTTACGGAGATCACTTCATTTTCTAAGAGGGTAACATTATAATTAATTCCAAAATAAAAGTCCTTTGAGGCATCACTATCGTAGCCAATGGCGAATTCAAATCCTTTGTTTTCTACAGTACCTGCATTCACGAATGGAGATCCGGAACCGGGAGCTGCCGCCCCTAATATACCGGATACCGGAGGGGAGACTAAAAGATCTTCCGTTCTCTTCTTAAAATAATCCAAGGTGATATCTATTTTGCTGTCAAATAATCGCATATCGGCGCCGATATCGAGTGTTTTTTGTTCTTCCCAGGCTATCTCAGGATTGGAAATTCCGCCTGCGGCACGTCCAAATAACAACTCCCCTCCCAATACATAGGCGCCTTCTCCTGAAAGCACTGATCTAAAGCGGTTTCCACCAATCCGGTCGTTACCTACTATACCATAACTACCTCTAAGTTTCAGGAAACTAAATACTTTGCTGTCTTGCAGAAAGCCTTCTTCAGAAACTACCCACCCCATAGAACCGGAAGGGAAATATCCAAAACGATTCCTGGGTCCAAAGTTGGAAGAACCGTCCCTACGTATGATACCTGATAACAGGTATTTTCCCTGATAATTATATTGCAGTCTGGTAAAATAAGACAGCAGCCTGGAATCGAATTTACCCAACGTATTATTTTGTTCATTAAAATTAATCACGTCAGAAGCCTGATCAATAGTGGCATTACCGAACAAATTATCCGGAACGTCAAAACCTTGGCTACCTCCAAATTGTCCAGTGGTTTGAAAAACAGACATCCCCAGTGTAGCTTTTACATTGTGGTCTTCCCCAAAGTTCTTATCATAATTAATAAAGGTATCGAAGGTGTAATCCCGGAAAATATTTTTATTGTCGACCACAAAATTTCGGTCTACATTAAAGACTTTTCCTGAACCATAAAAAACAGTAGGTGCAAAGAACAAACTTTTTACTTCCGCATAATTGAATTGCAGACTAGATTCGATGGTAAAATCTTCCATAAAAGCATAATTACCGCCAATTTTTCCACTGATTTTATGAACATCGTTTTTATTAAAGGCATTTTCTACCTGGGCCAATGGATTAATTACTTCATTCCCCAATCCCTCGGCCAGTGTGAAGGCACCATTATCATCCCGTACATCGAAGGTAGGAGCATTGTTGAGTGCATTAAACAACACAGAACCCAAAGCATTTTCGGCAAGCGTTTTTCTGTTAGTACCGGTATAAATAAGGTTTGCGGTTAATTTAAAATTCTTGAAGAGGTCTGAATTGAAATTAATACGTGTAGTAAATCTTCTAAAATTGGCTTTAGGGCCTCCTACGATCCCATTTTGAGTTAAGAGTGAAGAGCCAAAAGAGTAGGTGGATTTTTCGCTCCCACCGCTAATTGTAACATTGTGGTTCAAGATAGGTGCTTTTTGGAATACTTCATCCTGCCAATCGGTTCCTTCTCCCAATAATGAAACATCAGGAAACGGTACAGCACCACCTCCCGCTGCGAAAGCTTCATTCGCCAATACGGCATATTCAGTAGCATTTAAGACCGGGATCCTTCCTGATGTTTCCTGGAATCCCCCATAGGCATCGTAGCTAAACTTTAGTTCGCTGTTTTTTCTACCTGTCTTGGTGGTAATCAGAATAACTCCGTTTGCCGCACGTACACCATAGATACCGGCGGTAGCATCCTTTAAAATATTGATACTTTCTATATCTCCTGGGTTTACTACACTTAGGTCTTCTATAACATTACCGTCTACCAAGATCAGTGGTCTGTTATCCCCATTTGTGGAAATACCCCTTATACGTATATTGGATCCACTTCCTGGAGAACCAGACTCAGAGGTAATCTGTACCCCGGCTACCTGCCCCTGTAATGCTTGTTCTATTCGTGTAGGGTTTAATTCTTCAATTGTCTCAGACCCTACAACAGCAACAGCTCCAGTAATTTCTTTTTTTGTTTGAGTACCATACCCCACAACGATAACTTCATCCAATGCACTTACATCTTCCTGAAGTACTATATTCAAAGGACTATCATCTTGGATTGTCACTTCCTGAGTAACAAAACCCAAATATGAAAATACAAGGATGTCTCCTATTTGCCTATTCGTTAATATGAAGTTTCCATCAAAATCTGTAGTAGTACCTGTTGTAGTATTCTTTACAACAATGCTAACCCCCGGTAAAGGCCCATTATAGGAAGCGTCCTTAACAGTTCCACTTGCAGTAATTCCCTGACTGTACAAATTGGGGAGGCAACATATTGCGAAAACAATTAAAAGGATGTATTTCATGTGTTGTATTTTTTGGTTTCACAATATATCAATTAACATTAATGATGTGGTATAAAAAAACGCTACAAAAAGTATACACCTGACAATATTTTGTAGGATAATTAACGAAATATTCAAAATACACCAGTATTTATTGGGGTTTTAATAAAGAAGTAATTAGTGCTAAACAATGAAATTTAGTGCATGTATACCTATTTGTATGGGTAATGTTGTGGTAATTTACTATTATGAAGTATGGTCTTACAGACTCAATAAGTAGTCCGACAGGCTATTTTCGTGAGGTAAGCTAATTTTTTTACGCAATCGATAGCGTTTTACCTCTACGCTTCGTACGGAAATATTTAGTAGTGGAGCTATTTCCTTAGAAGAAAGGTTTAATCGTAAGTAAGCACATAATTTTAAGTCGTTTGGAGTTAGATCGGAGTGTACCTCTTTTACTTTTTTAAGAAAATCTTTGTCAGCATTATTAAAGGCCTCTTCAAAGAATTTCCAGTCGTCTTCATTGGTGATATTCCTGTCAATAGATTTAATAACCGAGCGTACTTCCTGCTTAGAATCTATATTCTTGAGTTGGCTCTTAATGGTTCTTAGAAATTCATTCTTTTTTATTAAGCTCATTGTTGAAATTGCCAATTCCCTGTTTTTATTTTCTATTTCGTTCTGTAATTTCTCATTTCTAATTTGGTCGATTTCCAGTTCTGCCCTTAATTTCTTTTCCTGTTGTTCCTTTCTGGCTTCTTCGAGTTGTTTTGAATGTTTCTTCCTGTAATAACTACGGTACCGTTGATGGATGAGTAGCGTAATTAAACTGGCGATAACAATGTAGAGTACAATAGCCAGATTAGATAAGTACCATGGTCTGCTAATCGCAAAACGATAGGAGGCGACATTGGAGGCTGGCGTATTCCCAATCATGGCCTGTAGTTTAAACGTATATTCTCCATAAGGAAGGTTATTAAATATGACATCGGGTTTAGTAGACCAAGTGCTCCAATCATCAAAGTATCCTTCCAGAATATACTGATAGTACACATCCAGGTACTTATCAAATTCCGGCACGCAATACGTAAAAATCAAATTATTTTCTTCATAATCGAGCACCTGGTTCGCCGTTAATGGCAAGTATCTTGGTTCGGCTTCAAAATAATTGCTGGTCACATTATTGATGTGAACGGTATAGTCATAGGATTGTATCTTGTCCAGGTCTAGTGTGACATAGCCATTGTTAATCCCAATTAAATATTGTTGATCCTTAAGATTCGTAATAAATTCGAAACCGGAGACCCCCATATTTTTACGGAAAAGGTCCGGTACAGGTATCTTGGTAACCTCCGGCGATCCACTTAATTTTCCCGGACTTGCGTATACAATATTCCTTTCGGAAAACCCCCATAATCTGTTATTAGACCTATCTATAGTCAGGATTCCGATTGTAGGATCCTCAACTGAAAAGAAACCTTCGGTCAAAAATGTGTCCTTAATAAAATCCGATTTTGCTTTGTCATATTTATACACTCCATTGATGGTGGCATAGATAACGTCCCCATTATAATTTACCAGACTGGCACCGATACCTTTCGATGCTTCTTCTTCAATGGAAAGCACGCGCTTAAAAGTAAGATCGAGATCTAATTTAAAGATACCCTTGTATTCATGATTTACGATTATCTGATGTTCATCCACAAATTCGATAAACCTGCTGGAACTGCTAAAACCTTCAATCTTATTACGAAAACCCCACTCGCCATTCTCTTTTTGAAGTACACTAATTCCTTCATAGTTCCCTTGCAATAAAAGGTTTTCGTTCCCCGTAATTTCTTTTAAGTCCCACGTCCCGGGAAAATCTGAAATCTGATTTACTTTATTTCCATTGACAACAAACGTTCCTTTATTATGACCACAAAATACAGTACCCTTGAACTGTTTTAATAGCCATACCTGTCCTTTCGTATTGGGAATTAATTGGAAAGGAGTTTCCTTATCTACTGGCTTAAAAAACAACCCCTGATTGGTACCCAAATAAAGATAGTTATCTACCAGCAAGGCAGTATAGACTACCCCAAGGTTTCCGTTTTGATCGATGTATTCTTTAAACGGGTCAATATTGTTAATTACACTGATGCCATTATCTAGTCCAAGCCATATATTATTATCCTCGTCTTCAAAAACTGATAAGACCGTATTATTCTGCAATCCTCGCGACTGGTTTATTTTCTTAACAATTGCACCTTCTGTATCTATATGATAGAAGCCATTTGCAATAGTTCCCAGGATAATAGACCCATCCCACAATTGAAGGCTGCTGTAAACATCTACACCTTCTAATAGTTTATCCGCCGGGATATCCCATTTACTAATAGCTGTATTTTCAATAACACGATAAAATTCACCTTTCTCTGTTAAAAATACGACCTCATTATGCATAGGGAAAGCCCCTACCACAATATTATCCTTGAATATCTGGATATCCGAAACCAATACCGAAGTTGCTTTCTCGATCTTAAAAATCCCCTCATTTATTTTTTGAAAATAGATGGTATCATCAATAATAAAAATTTTGGCGCGGGTAGATTTGGAATCTATTATTTCAAAATTTTCATTTATAGTATTAAAAATATAGATGCGATTTAGGGATTGAAACAAGACCCAATCTTTATAGGGAAGAATATTCCAGAACTGTTCGTCTTCTATGAGAGGTTCATCTAATTTTTGTGTGAGTGAATGATAAGAAAGGTTCTGATATTTATCTTTTTCCCAGTACCCAAATTCCATATAGCATCCGGTGTAGATCCGGTCATTAATAACATTGACCGATCGAATTATAGTGTTGTTAGGAGAGGGATATAGTCGCCATTTGTTCCCGTTAAATTCCAAAAGTCCTTCATTATTCCCAATATACATATACTTCGCCTGGGATTGTGATATAGCCCAATTTTGATTCCCGGCTGCATAATCGTTGGGGGCGTAATTCTGAATTGGGGATAGTTCTTGCGCAAAACAGGAGATACTAATGATAATAGCGAAAAGAAGGATTCGAAATCTCAACAAATATTTGATTTAACTAGATGATGTACTTCCTTATTATTCCCTAAAAGGAATATTTACTGAAGAGCGATGATTCCTTACACTAATTCGGCACTTAATCCTGCCTGTAACAATTTGCTGCAACGCGGTTTTAAGTCGTCGTATTCGCCTGTTTTGACCGTACATTTTCCATTGTAATGCACTATAAGGGAACATTGTTCTGCTTGTTCAGGAGTGTGGTCACAAACACTGATGAGGGTCTGAATAACATGATCGAACGTGTTTACATCATCATTGAACAATACTATTTCGTTTTGCTTAACCGTAACTTCCTCCAGAAGAAGCTCCTCCAAATGTTTTTCTTTATGGCCCATAGCGAAGAATTTTTACTAATATACTAATTTTTTGGACTTTTGCTTTTTACTTTTTAGCGAATCAAAGAAGTGTCTGATTAATGAGTAAAATATAAGTCAATGATCTTATAATCTTAAAGTTACACTTTCTGATACCACCCAGAAACCCAATGATTTTTCATCAATTTTTCTTTAAGTATAAGTCCAGAGGCCTTGCATTTTTTTGTTATCAAAGGTTCGTCCTTATCATAGAAACCGCTGAGAACAAGCGCGCCATTTTTTTCCAAATGTTCACAATACAAAGGAATATCCTGGAGCAGGATATTTCTATTGATATTGGCAAGGATTAAGTCATATTTTTTGTCAGGGATAGCCGAAACATCTCCTTCATAAATGACAATCTGAGATTGCTTATTACGATCTGCATTTTCCCGGGCATTTAGGTAACTCCAATGGTCTATATCGATCGCGTCTACTGCAGTTGCCCCTTTCATGGCCGCAAGGATTGCCAGGACAGCGGTGCCACATCCCATATCCAATACCGTTTTTCCTTCTATTTTCTTGTTCAGTACAAATTGGAGCATCATATGGGTAGTTTCATGATGCCCTGTCCCGAAACTCATTTTTGGTTCTATGACAATATCAAATGGAACAAATGGTTTTGGATGGAATGGCGCTCTTACGACGCATAGACCTCCTACCTCAATAGGAGTGAAATTGGTCTCCCATTGTTCATTCCAATTTTCGGGAGGAATCTCCCTGAAACTATGAGAAATAGCCAGCTTCGTATTTTGAAGCAAGGGCACCCCTAGTAAAATGTCTTTATGCCAATCTTCTTTTCTGATGTACGCATTGAGTCCGTCTTCGGTTTCCTCGAAACTCTCAAAAGGCAGCTCACTTAATTGTGCAAGAAGAATATCAGCTGCCGGATTCCTGGGCTGAATTTTAAACTGGTACTCCAAATAAATTTGGCTCATGCTATTTATATAGCCGCTACAATGGCAGCAAAATCTTCAGCTACCAAAGCTGCTCCCCCAATAAGGCCTCCATCTACATCGGGTTTTGAAAATATTTCCTGTGCATTATTTGGCTTAACACTCCCCCCATATAAAATAGATACGTTTTGTGCAATGGTTTCATCAAATCCACTCGCAATGGTTTTACGAATAAACGCGTGCATTTCCTGAGCCTGTTCCGGCGAAGCTGTTTCTCCCGTACCTATTGCCCATACCGGTTCGTAGGCCAACACTATAGAGTCCCAGGCAGTATTTTCAAGAGAAAACAAGGCATTTTTTAACTGACTTTCAACTACCTTAAAGTGATTACCAGATTTTCGATCTTCCAATTCTTCTCCAAAACAAAAGATTATACGCATTTTTTTATCCAATGCGGTCCTTACCTTTTTGGCCAAAAGAGCATCATCTTCCCCAAAATAGGCCCTTCTTTCCGAATGTCCCAGGATTACGGTATCTATGTGTATTGATAAGAGCATATCGGCCGAGATCTCCCCAGTATACGCACCACTTTCCGCAAAATGCATGTTCTGCGCAATGACCTGGATGGATGTTGCATCCATTTGTTTAACCGCTTCTGCCA
>CALZFZ010000059.1 GCA_945786965.1 uncultured Muriicola sp.
AGAAACACAATTTTCTACTGCTTCTTCCGTACCTATCCGTTGAATGGTATTGATCACTATTTTCTTGGCCTCCTGTTGTGCGGTTAACTTGGCTTCTTCCAGGGTGGTTTGCATATACGCCATGGCGTCTGTCTTCGCCGTTTCCTTGAGGGATTCGAGCAACTGGTTCGTAGCATCCTCGGCAGAAAGTCCGGATATTACTTCTAACTGTTGTACCTGGCTTTTATGAAGTTTTTCCACTTCCGTATACTTTTTGTCATATACCTCGACCTTGTGGTTTAGATCTTTGATCTTGTTCTCGAGTTGCTCATTGAGCTTTTTATTCTTAGCAAGTTCACTGCTCACTTGTGATTCTTTATCACGTGTGCGCTTTTCCGATTCTGAAATTTTCTTTTCCTTATTGATGATCACTTTCTCGTGCTCTGCTTTTAGCTCAAGGAACCTTTCTTTTGCCTGAAAGATCTTATCCTTTTTGATATTCTCGCCCTCAGACTGGGCATTCTTAAGCAGAAGTGAAGCCTCCTTTTTGGCATTTCCTATTGTCTTAGAGGCTTTTCCTTTTTCCAGAAACTTGGCTACAACAAAGCCTATGATTAGCCCTATTGCACCCACTATTATTAGTATTGTTGTCGTATCCATGATTACTGTTTTATTTATACCTATGAGCATGACCCATAGCTGCAAATGATTACCACCATCATGCTGTTTCGCATTAAAAGAATGGTGTTGTTCTAGATTACGATGTTATGACTCTGAGCATGAGTTAACAGCAATCTTAACAAAAAAAAGCCCACATTGAATGAAGTTTTGTACAAACTCCTGTAAACAGGTTTAGGGCTAACAAATTGCTCAAGGATCCTTTACTAGAAGGCCTGCTTTTACAATCTAAACTCACCCTTTTCAAACAAATTAGTGTTGAGTTTGTCAAAAATTATATACCAATGTGGGCAGTATCTTTGATCTATGTTAAAGAACTTATTTTAAGCTTAGCTTAGTGTTCACCAATTCATCCAGAGCAGTTAATCGCTCAACGACTTCCTTGGTATCTTCTACTTTTTCTATGCCTTTTTGTTCGATCTTAGAGGCAAACTGCAAGGCACACATTGCCAGTACATCTTGTTTATCCCTAACGGCATAGTTTTGCTCAAATTTTTTGGCAAGCTGCTCTATATTTTTTGCCGCTTTTCGTAAGCCTTCTTCCTGACTGGTATCAATTGTTAATGGATATACCCTGTCTGCAATTGATAGCTTTATTTTTAGCTTATCCGCCATATTTTTGAGTCCATTATTCAGCGAGTTGAGTAATGCAATAATCCAATTCCCTGATCAACGTATTTATTTTGAGCTTTGCTTCTGTTTTATTTGTTTCACTGCCCAGCATCGTACTTGCAAGTTTAAGGGAGTTGTATTTTTCTTCCCATTCTAAAACGGAATTTCTGGTGATTTCATGATCATTTTTCAACCTGACCAATTCTTCTTCCAATTTTCCTTTTGCCTGATCGAGTATCTCCAGCTTGTGTAATAATTTGCTAATCTTATTTTCAAGAGAATCAACAATTTCAACCAGTTCACTCATTTGCAAATATCAATGCGTTTCTAACAAAGTTAACACACCTAGAACGACTAACCAATAGTTTTTGCAATTATTCCTGATGATCCTTTTTTTTCCCTTTCCACAAGGGTCTTGTTGTTACAATAAGCACAATGTAATTATAAATATTAACGTTATCTGTATTTTAAATTGTTTCGGAGTTTCCTTCCTATTAACTAATTTCGCAGCAATTAACAGGCTATGATAAGAACAATGCTTGCCATAATACTCTTGCTACCCCTTTGGGTAACGAGTCAGGAGAATTATCCGGTGGATGCCTTCCGCGCTCCCTTAGACATCCCCTTAGTACTGGCAGGTACCTTTGGCGAACTGCGTTCTAATCATTTCCATTCCGGGATCGACATTAAAACACAACAGCGACAGGGACTCCCGGTCTATGCCATTGGCGATGGTACTGTAACGCGCATAAAAATTTCACATTGGGGATATGGCAAAGCCCTGTATATAGCCCACCCAAATGGATATACCTCGGTATACGCTCATTTACAGAAATTTTCTCCCGAAATAGAAGGGTATGTTAAAAAAATACAATACGACAAAAAGTCTTTTGAGATCGAGGTCTTTCCCGATTACGGTGAACTAAAGGTTCAAAAAGATTCCATTATTGCCTATAGCGGAAATACCGGTGGTTCTTCCGGACCCCATCTTCATTTTGAAATTCGGAGCAGCATTTCCGAAAAACCAACAAATCCCCTCCTTTATGGCCTGGACGTAAGAGATGCCACTAATCCTAGTTTCCAGGCGGTATATGCATATCCACTGTCACCGAATTCCATAGTGAATCAGAGCTCTAATAAAATACAAATTCCGTTTAGCAGACAGCAAGATGGTTCATTTTTGGCAGAAGAAGTAACCGCTATCGGCACCATTGGTTTTGGCATTGCGGCTTTTGACAGGCAAGACCTCGCCGCCAATCAGAATGGATTGTATGCAATTGAGCAAAAAGTAAATGGGAAAATGTATACGGAAATAGATTTTGAGAATTTTTCCTTTGCCGAAACCCGGTATATCAATACGCTCATTGACTATCCGCATTTTGCCAAATACAGACGGCGTATTCAGCGTTGTTATAAGGTCAACGGAAATGAATTAAGTATCTACAAATCCCTGTATAATGATGGTAAGGTAAACATACGGGAAGGACTTAGTTATAATGTGGAAATACAAATTAAAGATCTTAAAGGGAACGTATCCACATTAGTGATCCCTGTACAGGGAAAAACGGAACCGGTTGTCAATAGTAAAGAAGATGTACGAACAGAAAATTACGTAGTTGCCAGTAAACCCAACAATTTTGATTTGGGCTTGGCCAAAGTATATTTTCCTGCCAACACATTTTATGAAGATTTTTATATAGATCTTAAGAAAGGTGAGGATACGGTCACCATTCATAATAGCAGTATCCCAGCGCATAAGAATTTTACATTGACCTTTGATGCGAGCAAGTTTTCCGAAAGTGAATTAAAGCATGCCTTTATAGCACGATTGGATAAGAAACGGCGACCGGATTATGTAAAAACCTATAAAAGAGGTACAACCTTCACTACCCGGACCAGGAACCTTGGAACCTATACTATTTCCCTCGATACCGTGGCCCCTAAAATTAGACCAAAAAATTTCAAGGCGAAGCAATGGTTATCTAATTACCGGTATTTAAGCTTATACATTACAGACGATCTAAGCGGAATTAACACCTATCAGGCTACGCTTAATGGTAAATGGATATTAATGGAATACGAGCCAAAAACAAAAACCCTGACCTACAATTTCGATGATCAAATTCTCGATAAAAAACAGTGCGAACTTGAGGTTGTGGTTACCGATAATGTAGGGAATTCTACTACCTTTACGAGTAGTTTTTACAGAAATTAACCTATTGAACCGATCCGGGATTTTAATATTTCTATGTATCCTTTGCCCTGTATTTATTCTTTCGGCGCAAATGGCAACCATCACTGGGATAGTTCTCGATGAAAGCAAATCACCTTTAAGCAATGTAAATATTACTTCCGGGTTGCGTGGCACGGTAACGGATAATACCGGATTTTATGTGCTCAAGGTAATTGCAGACAAAGAAATAAATATCACCTTTTCACATCTTGGTCACGAAAAAGTAGAGATACGGGGTCTTATTCTGACCACGAATGAGACCTTTGCCTTTAATCCCATTATGAAAACTTTTGTCGTGCAAATAGACAGTGTGGAGGTAACCTCTTCCGGGACAAAAAGGGTGTCTGCAATTACCACTATTTCTCCTGCTTTAGTGCGGACCATCCCAGGTGCCAATGCGGGAATAGAAAATGTACTTAAACTTATGCCAGGGGTGTTTTCCAATAATGAACTAAGTACCCAATATGCAGTTCGGGGGGGCAATTACGATGAGAACCTTGTGTATGTAAACGATATTGAGGTGTACAGACCTTATCTTATACGTTCCGGACAACAGGAAGGGCTTAGTTTCGCAAACAGCGATATGGTGCAACAGCTCTCTTTTTCTGCAGGGGGTTTCCAGGCTAAATACGGTGATAAACTTTCTTCGGTTCTGGATATCCATTACAAAAACCCAACCGATTTTGCCCTGCAAATAGATGCCAGTTTTCTGGGAGGAAGTGCAACGGTAGAAACATTATCGTCTAACAAGAACCTCAGCAGTATTACCGGAATACGCTACAGGAACAACAGCTTATTGGTAAACAGTCAGCAAACAGAGTCAACCTTTAATCCGTCTTTTGGAGATCTCCAAAGTTATTTAACGTACCGGTTTTCGAGCAATTTCCATCTTAGCTTTTTAGGAAACCTCGGATTAAATGAATACAGGAATGAACCCCGAACGAGACAGACCAATTTTGGGACCTTAACCGAACCGCGGGCCCTGCTTGTATTTTACCAGGGACAGGAACAGAATAGTTATGCTACCGCCTTGGGTGCCCTGAAAGCCGATTATTTTGTGAATGACAGCCTAAAATTAAAGTTTATAACTTCCATGTATCACACCGTAGAAGAAGAATATTCCGATATTATTGCCCAATATGAGTTAGCTGAGGTAGAAACAGATCTGGGTAGTGAAAACCTTGGAGAAGTAACCTCATCAAGGGGTATTGGTTCCCAATATAACCGGACTAGAAATGATCTGGATGCCTTAATTTTTAATATTGCTCATAAAGGTGATTTCCGAAACAATGGGGCTACTGTATCGTGGGGTGTGCGCTATGTACATGAGGATATTAGGGATCAGCTCCGAGAATCTGAATTTATAGATTCTGCAGGTTTTTTTATCAGGCCTCCTTTAGCCGAATTTGCAAATAATGAACCCGAAGAACCTTTCAATGCGCCCTTAGTTTCTTATGAAGGCGTAAGTGCCAGGAATGCAACACAAACCAATCGATTCTCGGGCTATTTGCAGTATGGGAAAAAAACGAACTGGCAGGACATAAACTTTTATTACAACATTGGTTTAAGAGCCCAGCATTGGACCCTTAAAGGAGAAAATATTTCCAAAACATCACGCTTCATACTTAGCCCCCGGGCTCAATTCGCCTTGAAGCCCAATTGGAAAAAGGACATGCTTTTTCGTTTCGCAACAGGCCTCTATCAACAGCCACCCTCCTACAGGGAATTGCGAAATGCGAGTGGTGAAGTGCAAGCGGATCTCAAGGCCCAAAAATCTTTGCATTTACTGATGGGAAATGACTATAGCTTCATACTTTGGGAGCGGCCTTTCACTGTGGTGAGCGAAGTCTACTATAAATATCTTACCGATGTTAATGGCTATACACTGGAGGATGTGCGTTTGCGCTATTCCGCGAATAATAATGCCAAAGCTTATGCCTATGGTTTTGATTTTCGAATGTATGGTGCTTTTGTTCCCGGTACAGAGTCATGGGTAATTTTGGGATACCTGAAGACGAATGAAAACAGGGATAACCGTGGGTATATTTCCAGGCCTACCGATCAACGTTTTAAAATGGGGATTCTCTTCCAGGACTATGTACCGAACATCCCAAATCTTAAAATGTATTTGAACCTGGTATACAGTACTGGAGTGCCCGGAGGTTCTCCGAGTTATGCGGATCCTTATATTTTTCAGAATAGATTAAGAGATTATAAACGGGCCGATTTAGGAATTTCTCATATTTTTGCAGATATCAACAATCGATTTCCTGAAGATCATTGGTTGCATCGATTTGAGGAATTACAGCTGGGGTTCGAAATTTTTAATCTTTTTAATAACCAAAATTCAATTACGAATACCTGGGTTCGGGATGTGGACAGCAAACAACAATTCGCCGTTCCAAACTATATGACCTCGCGAATATTTAATCTGAAGTTGCGAATGCGCTTCTAGGTACACAACAAAATGAAACGAATTCTTTTTTATTTAAGTTTTTTTGCCTTGCTAACGGCACAGGCACAAAAGAATATTTATGAAAGTGATAAGTTTGAGGCGCTCAGTGAGAACCACAAAGTACTTGCGATCATCCCTTTTTTCACAAATCTTGATCTAAAAGAAGATGTTGCTGGAGAGAATTTAAAAAACTTGGAAGAAAGGGAAGGGTATGCCGTACAAGATGCCCTTGAAACCTATTTTGGCCGTGGCAAAAAAAGGAAAAAATTTTCGGTCGATTTTCAAAACACAAAAAACACCAATGCTATTCTTGCTAAAAACAATATTACCTACGCCGATATTGATACCTATACGATAAATGAACTGAGTGAAATACTTTCCGTTGACGGGATCGTAAGTGGAAATTTGGATATTAACATCTTACTTTCGGAGGGTATACCTTCCGGGTTCAATTTTATTGACTACCTCCTGGGAGATGCCAACTATGGCAGAATTGGAATTAAAGTAAGTGATGGCAAAACAGGAAAATTACTCTGGAAATACGAAAAGGAAATTAATAAAAAGTCGGGCAAGAATACCACAGATCTAATTGATGTTATGATGAAAAAGGCAACTCGGAAATTTCCTTATGACAAAGAACGCTAGGTAATTAATGAAGCCGTTTGATCCCTGGCAAAATCCTTCAGTACCTGCACCACATAATCTATTTCTTCTTTGGTATTGTAAATGGAAAATGAAAATCTAAGTGAAGGTTTTTTTAATTCTTCTTCAGACAGCAGTTCATTTAATACATGAGAACCGCCATTGCTTCCGGACTGGCATGCACTTCCTTTAGAACATGCAATGCCTTTAATATCCAAATGAAATAAAAGCATTAATGCTTTTTCCTGCGAAATCGGCAAGCGAACGCTAACCAGCGTATAAGTACTTTTTTCCATATCGGCAGAAAGACCGTTAAAACGAGCCTCTGGAAATTCCTTTTGTATTTTCCTTATAAAATATGCTTTCAGATCTGCAACATACCGCTTTTCTTCTTCAAGGTTTTCATAGGCTAAAACAAAAGCTTCTTCCAAACCTACAATGTTATGAAAAGGCTCGGTGCCTGCCCTGAAACCACGTTCCTGTGCACCTCCTAAAATCATGGGTTTCAAGCCCGTATTCTTTCTTAGATAGGCAAATCCAACACCTTTGGGTCCATGAAACTTATGGGCGGCTGCGGTCATAAAGTCGATAGGGATTTGTTGAACATCCCAGGGGTAATGTCCAATGGATTGAACCGTATCTGAATGTACATAGGCATCGAATTCCTTGCAAAGAGTGGTAATTGCGTGGATATCTAGAATATTGCCTATCTCATTATTAATGTGCATGAGGCTCACCAATTTCTTGGTGGTGTCTTGTTGCAACAATTCTTTTAAATGATCAAGGTCCGGATTGCCATGACTATCTAGTTTCACATAGTGTACATTAATGCCCTGATCTGAAACCAATTCCTCTACCGTATGCAGCACGGCATGGTGTTCAATTTTAGAGGTAATAATAGTTTCAATCCCCAAATCACGGACAGCGCACCGTAAGATCATATTATCGGCCTCTGTTCCTCCCGATGTAAAAATAATCTCCGATGGATGGGCATTGAGATATTTGGCAATGGTTTTCCTGGCCGTTTCTATGACGGTCTTTGCAGATCTTCCAAATCCATGGGTTGAAGACGGATTCCCGTAACAATTTGCCAGGGCTTCCTGCATCTTGGCAATCACTTCATCACGCACCCTGGTCGTTGCTGCATTATCTAGATAAACATTTTGCATCTGTTTTGTTCTTTATGAAGTAGAATCAAAAATAAAGGAAATTAACTTAATTTCTTTTAAAAATGGAGAGAAAGGTATAGGTTTTTACTCTTAAATTGCCTTAACTTTGAGGCATGAACAGAGTATTGTGTGTATTTTTCTTCAGTTTATTATGGGCCTGTAATGATGGTGATCTTCAAATCGAAACCATCGATTTTGATGATATTTCCATTCAAACCTGTGAATCTACCATCACGATAAACAGTAATCTTTTTTTTAAAATAAATGGCACCGAAGCACTGATCTTGGAATTACAAAGCGGTCTTTTAAAGAATGAAGTCTCACTGGATACAATAGTTAGCACGGTACCAGGACAGAGTAACCTCATATACCGCATATTCTCTGGTTCGGTAACTAGTAATTATTTCTGTGACGCAATTCCCCTCACCGAGCCCACGGTGCTGGAAGAAATCGAGGCAAGCAATGGCGAGGTCCATATTTCAACAATATTAAATCCTGCAGATAGCACCCAGTTTCAACATACAATTGAATTAAGTAATATAACCCTTGTCAACGAACAAGGTGAGCGCATCACGGATACCCGCATCAATGCATTCGGGACCGTAACTACTTCACAGTAGCCGGCTGGCTATGGATTTTGATGGATATAGATCTCTGTGGCCCCCAACCCATATTTTTGATAGTCGGCTTCGTAATAGGAAATATTGGAATATTTTTTAAAGAGATAGAATAATTCTTCTTTAAGGACACCTTCACCTACTCCGTGAATGAAGACCACTTTCCGGATCCGTTTTCGAATGGCAAATTCCAATTGACGTTTTGCCGTTTCCATCTGTACATTCAGCATGTCAAAGTTGCTCATACCCCGGGAAGAAGGCACCAATTGATGAATATGCAGGTCTACCTCCATCTTTGGAGTATTGCGTTCCTTTACCTTAGTGACCCCCTGCTTTTTTTTACTGGTAACCTCTTTCTCTAACTTTACCTGGGCCACTTCATAGTTGCTCACCTTTAAGACTTCTTCTTTCTCTGTCTTAAGCAATTCTGAAGGTGCATACGTTAGTTCGAAGCCCTCTTCTGTAACGATGGCCACCAATTGACCACTTACGCTAACCACAACACCGCTTATGGTATCATCCAGGACCACCACTTTATCTCCTTCTTTAAATGTCTTCATTTTTTTGATCTCATTTACCTCAGGTTAAAATCAGAATTCACTGCAAGGTACCCATTTATCCCAGGTCTTTAAAATCATATAACTTTCGTGATTTTGATCTTATGATACTTGGGACCTTTATCAATTTTCTATAAAATGGAAGGAAATAAATGATCCATTTTTTTATATTCCTTAAAATTAATGGTATTTTTCGGATATATAATTAATAGCTGATGCCAACCAACCTGGTCTTATTTTTGTTTGCTGCAAAGGATTATATGCTGCCATGCTTAAGTAAGCAATTGTTTGGATTCGATTGCCCCGGATGCGGGATGCAACGTTCTGTGGTACTATTATTTCAGGGCGACTTTTTTGCAGCGTTTCAAATGTATCCGGCCATTTATTCAATCATTGGATTACTTGGCTTTTTGGCTTTGGATTATTTTATAAAAATAAAACACGCCAATACCATAAGTATCAGTTTAATGATCATGAGTGTTTTATTAATTCTGATCAACTTTGCTTTAAAATTTATTTAACCAAACAATCAATTATGGATCAACAAAAATTACCGAATGTGACCATTGCCATTGTACTGGCAATACTTTCTTTTATTTGCTGCTGCTTTGGGGGAATTCCCGGGGCTATTATGGCAGGAATTGCTTTTTTACTGGTCAGGAAAGACGAAAAGAAATATAATGAGAATCCTGAATTATACTCCAATTACAGTCAATTAAAAACAGCCAGGATAATTGCAATCATTGGTCTTGTTTTGGGAATATTGTGGTTTCTGTGGACCGTGTATCAGATACAGGCCATGGGCGGCTGGGAAGCTTATATGGAACAATCCCGGGCCATGATGGAACAATGGGGTATAGAAGAATAATTTAATACAACCAATTATTATGAATCAACAATCTTTACCAGGAGCCAGTAATGCACTTACCATGGGAATTTTATCGATCGTGGGTGCCCTAGTTTGCTGTGGGCCTTTTGCAATTATTTTTAGCATCATTGGCCTAAACAGCGCTAAGAAGGCCGAACGCCTTTTTGAAGAAAACCCGGGTATGTATTCCGGGTTTGAGAATGTAAAAACCGGACGGGTATTATCCTATATCGGACTCGGGTTATCCCTGATTATGCTGGTGCTTTGTATCCTCTATTTTGGGGTTATCATCGCCCTGATCACCACAGGAGAATTTAATAATATGTAGTGCAATAATGCTATTGAATAAAAAAACCCCGAATCTTCTTCGGGGTTTTTTTATTTGTTTGCTATCTAATTAGCCACCTCGCTCATGAACTTAAGCCGGTACAAACGCAGTTCTTCATCTTCGTAATCCCCATCGAATTCTTTCAAGGCCTCCTCAATATCGTCTGTCTCGGCCTCCAGGAAATAGTCGTGAATTTCTTCTTGTTGGTCTTCATCGAGTATCTCATCTATCCAATACCCTATATTTAACCTGGTACCACTAAATACGATCATCTCCATCTCTTTAACCAGATCTTCCAACTCCAATCCTTTAGCCGCGGCTATGTCATCTAATGGCAACTTTCGGTCTACATTTTGGATGATATACAGCTTTAATGCAGAGTTGGCCCCGGTACTTTTAACCACCAGGTCGTCTGGCCGGATAATGTCGTTTTCTTCAACATATTCCGATATCAATGTCAAGAAAGGACCACCATACTTCTTAGCTTTGCCCTCACCTACACCATGTATGGCAATCATTTCGTCCATAGTGATTGGATATTTTAGGGCCATATCGTCCAGTGATGGATCCTGAAATACAACAAATGGGGGCACATCCAATTTCTTGGCCTCCCGCTTGCGAAGGTCTTTAAGTAGCCTTATCAGTTTCTCATCTGCAACACCCCCGGCACTTTTAGCTGCGGTTACGATCGCATGGTCCATTTCTTCACTGTAAACATGATCTTTTGTCATCATAAATGAAGTAGGATTTTTCAAAAAGTCGGTGCCTAATTCAGTTACATGCAGGATACCATACTGTTCAATTTCTTTTTTTAACAACCCGGCTACCAATACCTGTCTAATTAAGGCCATCCAGTATTCCTTTCCCTTATCTACCCCACAACCAAAAAATGATTTTTCATTTGATCTATGCGATGCTATTAACGCATTGGTAACCCCAATTAAGGTATTTACAATTTCTTTGGATTTGAACTTTTCATTGGTCCCCTGCACGACTTTTATCAATTTTAGAACATTATCCCTGGCTTCTTCTTTTTTCTTTGGGTTTCGTGCATTGTCGTCCATCAGAGCACCTTCCCCTTTTACCTCGTCAAAGTCTTCCCCAAAATAATGAAGGATAAATTTTCTGCGAGATATAGAGGTTTCGGCATAGGCTACGATCTCCTGGAGCAAGGCGTTACCAATTTCTTGTTCTGCAACAGGTTTTCCGGACATAAATTTTTCTAACTTTTCAACATCCTTATAGGAATAGAAGGCCAGGCAATGACCTTCCCCACCATCCCTGCCGGCCCTACCGGTCTCCTGGTAGTAACTTTCAATACTTTTAGGGATATCGTGATGTATTACATAGCGAACATCGGGCTTATCGATCCCCATCCCAAAAGCAATAGTGGCCACCACTATGTCTACATCTTCCATTAGGAACATGTCCTGGTATTTGGATCGGGTCTTTCCATCGAAACCAGCATGATACGGAACGGCACTTAGCCCATTCACTTGTAAGACCTGTGCTAGTTCTTCCACTTTTTTTCTGCTAAGACAATAGAGAATACCCGATTTTCCCTGATTTTTCTTCACAAATCGGATAATATCGGCTTCAACATTTTTTGTTTTTGGCCGTACCTCATAAAATAAGTTAGGCCTGTTAAAAGATGCCTTGAACAGTTTAGCATCGGGTATCGCTAAATTCTTAACAATGTCTTCCTGCACTTTAGGTGTAGCAGTAGCGGTAAGCCCAATGATTGGGATGTCATTACCAAGACGGTCAATAATGGAACGAAGATTTCGGTATTCCGGTCTAAAATCATGTCCCCATTCAGAAATACAATGGGCTTCATCTATGGCAACAAAAGAAAGTGGAACCGATTGTAAAAATTGGATATAATCCTCTTTCGTTAAGGATTCAGGTGCTACGTACAAAAGTTTAGTGATACCGTCACTAATATCCTGCTTTACTTGCTTTACCTCGGTTTTATTTAATGATGAATTCAATACATGAGCAACGCCGTTATTGGAGGAGACACCCCTTAAGGCATCGACCTGATTCTTCATTAAAGCTATTAGAGGAGAAACCACAATGGCCGTTCCCTCTTTCATAAGTGCCGGAAGCTGATAGCAGAGCGATTTTCCACCACCGGTAGGCATAATGACAAAGGAATTGTTGCCTTCAATAACATTTTTAATTACATCTTCCTGAAGTCCTTTGAATTTTGAAAATCCAAAATATTTTTTCAATGAGGCATGCAGTTCTATTTCATTCAATACCATTCCCTAATAATTTATTTATTCCCTCAGCACAAAAAAGCAATTGCATTGTAATAAGCTATTATATTTAAATCGTTCTCTTGGGTAGTAGTAGTTATATATTCTTGAATAATTAGAATACCCTATAAAATAAGTTTATGTAATTTTGTTTTCTTAAATATAATACATTCTTTTAGAAAGAGTTTAAATTTTAATACAAAATCTGCATATAAAATCATAAAATCAGTAACGTAGTTTGAGCAACAGCAAAGGCATATTAAAACTGGCTAAAAAAACAATTCAGATCGAGGGTGAAGCCATCATTCATTTGTCCTCCTTATTAGATCAACAGTTTGCAGATGCGGTTGATTGTATTTACCATTCTCAGGGCCGTGTAGTGATCACGGGGATTGGAAAAAGTGCCATCATCGCCTCCAAAATTGTAGCAACTTTAAACTCTACCGGTACTCCGGCTATTTTTATGCATGCTGCAGACGCTATTCACGGCGATCTGGGCACCATTCAGCAACACGACGTTGTTATCTGTATCTCAAAAAGCGGAAAAACCCCGGAAATTAAAATGTTGGTGCCCCTTATTAAAATTGGCCATAATAAACTGATCGCGATCACAGGAGATA
>CALZFZ010000060.1 GCA_945786965.1 uncultured Muriicola sp.
AAAATTACACCCACGTAGATGGCATCTACACAGCCGATCCGGAATTAGTGCCCGAGGCACGGAGAATTGAACAACTATCATATAGTGAGGCAAATGAATTAGCGAATTGTGGAGCTACCATTTTACATGCCAAAACCATCATACCGTTACTGGAAAAGAACATTCCGCTTCGTATCTTGAATACCTTCAACAAAGACAATGAAGGAACCCTGATCAGCGCCAAAAGTAATAAGGATGGCATACGATCTTTATCGGTCCTGGAACACGAAGCACTGATAAACCTGGAAGGCAGGGGCTTGTTAGGAAAAGTGGGGGTCGATGCCCGTATTTTTAAAGCGCTGAGCCAAAATAATATTAGCGTAAGTATCATTTCACAGGGTTCTTCGGAACGGGGAATTGGCTTTCTGGTAGCGGCCAGGAATGCACAAAACGCCAAAAAAGCCCTGGAACTCGAATTTGAAAATGATTTCCAGTCCAGGGATATTAATGCCATAAGCATTGTAGAAGATGTTTCTGTTATTTCCATCGTGGGTCAGGACCTGAGCACGTTTCATAAACCGTACAATGCCCTGATCAAAAATCAAATTGTACCCTTATTGTTTAACAATACCGTTTCCGGCAAGAACATAAGTTTGGTAGTTAGAAAGGCAGATCTGCATAAGGCATTGAATGTGATGCATGGCCAAATTTTTGGAATCAGCAAAAAAGTAAATTTGGCTGTATTTGGGCATGGTAATGTTGGGGGTACCCTAATGGATCAGATTCAGGGAGCTTCTAAAAACATCGAAAAACGCAAGGGAATATACCTTAATGTCTTTGCTTTAGGGAATTCCAAAAAACTTTTGCTAAACAGGAATGGCATTACTAATAATTGGCGAAAGGATTTAAAGGAAAAGGGACAGCAGTATACACTGGAAGATGTCTTTGCCTACGCCAGGACACATCATTTGGAAAATTTAATCGCCATAGACAATACGGCCAGCGAAGATTTTGTAGCCCATTATTTTGATTTTGTTGAAAATGGATTTGATCTGGTCTCATCTAACAAAATTGCCAATACCCTGGGATTCGATTATTATCATTTGTTGCGTGAAGAATTGACACGTTTTCAAAAGCAGTATTTATACGAAACCAATGTTGGGGCAGGGTTGCCATTAATAGATACCATAAAATTACTACACCTATCTGGTGAGAATATAACACGTATCAAAGGGGTCTTTTCGGGGTCCCTAAGTTATATTTTTAATACGTATTCCGAATCGGAGGTTCCTTTTTCTGAGATCGTGATCGAGGCCATGAATAAGGGGTATACCGAGCCGGATCCGAGGGATGACCTTTCAGGAACAGACGTAGGTCGGAAATTATTGATACTTGCGAGGGAATTGGAACTGCAGAATGAATTATCCGATGTTCAAATTCAAAACCTGCTTCCCGCTTCGCTCCAAAATCTCAGCGCTGTGGTGTTTATTGAAAAAATCAAAAAATTAGACCCTGTACTGGAAGAAATTAAAAGGAAACAAGCACCTAACCATGTATTGCGATATGTAGGAGAGTTGCATGGCGATCTCCAAAAGGAAAAAGGGATCCTGGAAGTCAAATTAATTTCTGTACCCAAACAAAGTAATTTAGGTCAGATAAAGGGCTCAGATTCGATCATTGAAATATATACAGAATCGTACGGGGAGCATCCTTTGGTTATTCAGGGTGCCGGGGCCGGGGCTTCTGTAACTGCGAGGGGTGTTTTTGGTGATATTCTGCGCATTGCGGATAAAATGTAGATCAATTGAGTATATTGATATAATGAAAAAAGCAAAACATAAATTTGAAACAGAGGCTATCAGGACCCAGATAGAACGGTCCCAGTTTTTGGAACATTCAAATCCTATTTACATGACCTCTAGTTTTGTCTTCGAAGACGCCGAGGATATGCGCGCGTCATTTGCTGAAGAAAAGGACCGCAACGTATACTCGCGTTATTCCAATCCCAATGGATCAGAATTTATTGACAAAGTATGTAAAATGGAAGGGGCGGAAGCTGGGTTTGCGTTTGCCTCGGGTATGGCGGCCGTATTTTCAACCTTTGCCGCCCTGTTGGAAAGTGGGGATCATGTACTGTCTGCCAGGAATATTTTTGGTTCTACCCACAGCCTTTTCACGCAATTTTTCCCGAAATGGCAAATAGGTCATACGTACTTCAAAATAGACGATCTAGAGCATATTGAAGCGTTGATAACGCCTAAAACGAAAATGATCTATGCCGAATCGCCTACCAATCCGGGGGTTGACATCGTTGACCTGGAGCGCCTTGGTTCTGTTGCCAAAAAGAATGGATTGCTATTGGTGATCGATAATTGTTTTGCTTCGCCATATTTGCAACAACCTATTCAATTTGGCGCCGATCTGGTGATCCACTCCGGAACCAAACTCATGGACGGGCAGGGAAGGGTATTGGCAGGGATTACGGTAGGCAAGGCTGATCTGATAGATACGATCTATCGATTTGCACGTATAACAGGTCCGGCCCTATCTCCATTTAATGCCTGGGTATTATCCAAGAGCTTGGAAACACTAGCAGTACGGGTAGACCGTCATTGTGAAAATGCACTGGGTGTTGCAAAATTCCTGGAAAGTCACTCTAGCGTAAACTGGGTAAAATATCCCTTCTTAAAATCGCATCCTCAATACGAATTAGCAAAAAAGCAAATGAAAGCCGGGGGAAGTGTTGTCGCCTTTGAAATCAAGGGAGGAATAAGCGCAGGCCGCTCCTTTTTTGATGCCATTAAATTACTATCTCTTTCTGCCAATTTGGGCGATTCCCGTAGTATTATAACCCATCCGGCCTCCACTACCCACAGCAAATTATCGGAAGAAGAACGACTTGCGACGGGAATAACGGATGGTATGGTACGGATATCGGTAGGTCTGGAGCATGTAGACGATATTATTGAAGATATTGCGCAGGCATTGGAAGTGCTGGATTAACAGAGGATTGATTCGTTTTTACCTATATTAGCGCGATGCTATCCAAAAAGACCAAATACGGACTCAAAGCGCTGACTTTCCTTGCAAGTCAAAAGAATAGGGACCCCATACAAATAGCAGAGATCGCTAAACATGAGAATATCTCCCAAAAATTTCTGGAAAGCATTTTACTTACCTTGAGAAGAACCGGATACCTGGGTTCAAAGAAGGGCAAAGGGGGTGGTTACTACCTGATCAAAGATCCAACAGAAATACCTATGACCACGGTAATGAGGGTACTGGAAGGTCCAATCGCCATGGTTTCCTGTGTAAGTCTTAACTTTTATGAAAAATGTGATGACTGTCCTGATGAACAGGCCTGTTCCGTGCATAAGCTGATGCTTAAAGTGAGGGATAGTGCCCTGGATGTATATCGCAATACGACACTTGCCGATCTTATTCCCTAATAGCAAATTCGTAAAATACCTTATTCATTTATCAATAATCCTAAAAGGATCTCCAGGATTTTTATTAATCTACTAAAACTATAGGATAAACAGTTAATAAATAACTGAATTAGTAATAAGTAACGTTATTAATTATATTTTTGAATTACCTATTAAAACTATAGGGTATATAATAGTACTTAAATAGAAGAATAAGCAAATCAGGACTACGCATGAATTTTACAGATCAGCATATTGAACATCTTAATCGACAATTTAGGGGTATACCTACAGAAGAGATCATCGCATGGGCTATTGATTACGCAAGAACACCTGTCATAACTACCAATTTCGGTCCGTATGCTGCTTCTATTTTGCATGCGGTAACAGAAATTAAAAGCGATATTCCTGTAATCTGGTGCGATACAGGCTATAATACACCGAATACCTATCGGCATGCAGACCATCTAATTAAAACATTAGGACTACAGATGAAGATTTATGTCCCAAAACAAACCGTGGCTTATCGGGATGTTAACAGGGGTATACCTGATGTGGAAGATCCCAGGCACGTAGCTTTTTCTGAGCAAGTGAAATTAGAACCTTTGCGGCGTGCCAT
>CALZFZ010000061.1 GCA_945786965.1 uncultured Muriicola sp.
AGATCGCTGCCCAAATTGAAGCAGGCACATTTAAACCTAAACGGGATACTGAGCACACCCATGCTGGTAGTCTTGGGAATCTGTGTTTAAAGGAGATTAATGACAAAATGAAAATATTTTGATCAATAGATCATTTTCGAATCCTCGTATTCTACTATATTTAAACTTACAGACTAATACTTTGTATTAAGCGACACGCCAGCGGAGTGGTAGCATTGCTATTGTGTCATTCCCAAATTAATGACTTCCTGCTGGGTAAGTGGCCTCCAATGTCCCCTTGGCAGGTCTTTTTTGGTAAGGCCGGCAAAAATAACACGGTCTAGTTTAACCACCTCATACCCGAGATGCTCAAATATGCGCCGGACGACCCTATTTTTTCCGCTGTGGATTTCGATGCCTACTTCCCTTTTAGGGGCATTATTTATATAGCTAACCTCGTCTACTTTCAAAGGTCCGTCATCTAATGTGAGACCTTCCCGGATCTTGTTCAGATCGGCCATGCTAAGGTTTTTATTCAATTCAACATGGTAGATCTTCCGAACCCCATATCTGGGATGGGTCAATTTTTTTGCCAAATCGCCATCATTCGTGAATATGAGAAGTCCCGTCGTGTTTCTGTCCAGTCGGCCCACAGGGACCAATCGCGCTTTGGAGGCATTTGATATAAGTTCCATGACCGTTCTCCTCCCCTTTTCATCACGGGTTGTGGTAATAAAATTCTTGGGCTTGTTTAATAGAATGTATTCCTTTTTTTCGGGATTCAGCAATCTCCCATCGAACCGAACCTCGTCCGTGAGTTTAACTTTAAACCCCATTTCGGTAACTGGTTTTCCATTCACCGTTACATTTCCGGCTGCAATATAAGTGTCGGCTTCCCTGCGCGAACAAACTCCGGCGTTGGCCACGTATTTATTCAATCGGATCAGACTGGGATCTGAAGGGTGTTTAAGATTGCTATTCCCCTTAATTGGAGCATTGCCTCTGGCATAACTTTTCTTCCTAAAATTACCGTCTCCCCTTCCTGAAGATTTTCCTTCTTTCCTGTAATCAGATCTGCTCATGGCTAATTTTATTGCAAAGGTAGGAAAATGTGTTACTGCTTAAACCACGTTCTCCATATTATTAGTCTTCAAAGGAAACTGTGGATTGCCGTTGCCTGTTTATCTGTAACTGGGTTACATCGGGCCTTGAATAGTGGCCTACTGGATCAAAATTCTGTCGTTCCTCATAAATACGATTGCAATCTAGGGTATGATAAATAAGTCCTTCTTTATTCAATACCGGGGGCACAAGCCATTCACCGTCCGGACCTGCGATACAAGAGCCTCCATTGGCCAGGACATCAGGAACTACTCTCAATAATGTTTCCAAGTAGGGAGTTTCTTTCGGGAAATCTTCTTTCCGCATCAAGGAAGAAACGGATAGAACATAGCTTCTGGATTCCCTTGCAATAAACCTGGTGATGTCCTTCGTATTGTTCTCATTACCAGGCCAGACGGCAATATGAACATTTTCTCCCTGCCCATAGAGCGATGCTCTCGGCAGTGGCATCCAATTTTCCCAGCAGTTAAGCCCACCCAGTCGAAACTGTTTTAACGGGTGCACCTGTAAACCATGACCATCCCCGGGAGCCCAGGTAAGACGCTCATCATAAGTTGGTTGTAATTTTCGGTGAATGGATTGAATAGTTCCCAAATTATCAATATAAACCAGCGAACAATACAGGCTATGCCCTCCCCGATCTCTGGCCCTTTCAATAACACCAAGATAAACGGAAACGGAACATTCCTTGGCCAGGGCACAAACTTTATTTAGATCCCCAGACTCTATTTGAACAGCATTTTGCGCATAATGCGCATGAAGTTCTTTATTGATCTTCAGATCCCATTTAGCCCCATCTGTATAAGCGAGCCAGAAGGGATACCCTGGTAAGAGGCCTTCTCCAAATACTATCAATTCGGCCTTGTTATCCGCTGCTTCCTGTATATAAGTTTTTATTTTCTCGAGGGTAGCATCCCTGTCTAACCAGGAAGGCGCTATCTGAGCTAAAGCTACATTAAGTAAAGAATCCATTATAAAATCCGATTTAATACCAGGTTTACATCGATCAATAAGATACTGAAAAGACCCACGATAATAGCCAATTTCAAGATATTATGCAGCCATACATAATGTTTTTTCGTAGAGGATTTCCACAACAACCCCAGGAAGAATATCAAAAGAAAGATACTCGCGATAAAATATAGATACATATAACCCACATCAAAGGAATAGATCAGTAGTAACGCAGGAATTAAGGTAAATGCGACCAATAGTGTAATGCATGCCTTTGAAAAGGTAGTGCCATACAGAATAGGGATGGTTTTGTAGTTCTGTGCCAAATCACCGGGCATGGTTTCCATATCCTTGATCATTTCCCTGGATAGGATAAGCAGGAATAGAAACATGGCATGGACAAAAATTACGGTTTCAAAATTTCTGTAATACACAAAAACTGCAAAGAAAGGGGTGATGGCAAGGACTGCAGAAACCAGGTTTCCAAGAAAAGGGATCTTTTTCAATTTATGTGAATAAAACCAAATCCCGAAGATATAAGCAGCAAAGAAGAGGACGGCCTTGAAGGACACGTAACTCGCAAAAAATACTGCCAAAAAATTAAGGACAAAATAAGCGGTTAGCTTGGATCGCTGACTCACCAACCGGTCTAGCATGGTCTTTCTGGGTTTGTTGATCAGGTCCTTTTCCGAATCATAAAAACTATTGATGATGTAACCCCCTGCAATAACCAGGGATGATGCTAGGACCAGTACAAAAAGGCTGAGATCGAAAATAACTGCCCGCAAAGGCAGATCGGGAGCCAGTATATAGATAGATGCCAGGTATTGGGCTATAACGATCATTAAAATGTTATACCCCCTGACAATGGAAAACAAACTCAAAAGCTTTAAAAGCAGGAGTTTGTTTTTTCTACTAAGCATTTTGGTGATTTTAGAAGTTGTAAACTACTTCCAAGTTGTATCCTTTGAGAACTTTTTTTGCTTTTAC
>CALZFZ010000062.1 GCA_945786965.1 uncultured Muriicola sp.
AAGCAAACAGGCAACCTCCAGGAAGAAGATGTTGGAAAAAATAAAAATAGAGGACATAAAACCTTCCAGCCGCAGATACCCCGCGATTATATTTGACAGGGAGCGAGAGGCAGGAGACCAAATTTTGCATGTTGAAAATCTTTCGGCACGAAGTGAGGACGGCACATTGCTTTTTGACAATGTCAATATTAATCTTGCCAAAGGAGACAAAGTGGCACTATTATCCAGAGATTCAAGGGCTACAACGGCTTTCTACGAGATCATAAACGGAAACAGAAAACCCGATAGTGGCTCTATTAAATGGGGAATAACAACGAACCAATCCTATTTGCCAGCCGATAATTCTGATTTTTTTAATGAAAACATCAATTTGGTCGACTGGTTGCGGCAATGGGCTAAAACGGAAGAAGAACGAGAAGAGGTTTATATCCGTGGCTTCCTGGGCAAAATGCTTTTCAGTGGCGAAGAGGCATTGAAAAAATGTACGGTTCTTTCGGGAGGAGAAAAGGTACGATGTATGCTCAGTAGAATGATGATGCTCAGGGCCAATGTTTTAATGCTGGACGAACCTACCAATCATTTGGATCTTGAAAGCATTACAGCCTTTAATAATTCCCTGAACAATTTTAAGGGAACCATACTCCTTACCACCCATGACCATCAGTTTGCTCAAACTGTGGCCAATCGGATCATCGAATTAACACCTAAAAATACGATTGACCGTTATTTAACATTTGATGAGTATATGCACGATAAGAACATTAAGGAACAACGTGAAAAGATGTATGCCGTCCCGGTATAAAACAAGATGTGGTAATAACTATTTCCGATGATTTAAGAATATTAGACAATTAAACAAAAAAAAGCATTCATTGAATGCTTTTTTTAATGTTGTATTCTAGTTAACTAAGCGTTGAAATACTTGCTATTCCAGATCGCCGGATTAAAATTCTTGCCAAGGGCAAAGCCATAAAAAATTACGACCGATGCAATGGATTTGAACATAAAAAAATAGATGATCCAGAATTCGGCCGTGGAATTGTCTTTTGAAAATAAGCCTTCAGGCACTAATAAAGTGACCAGGTACGCTATTAAAAGAACAATTGAAGTTAAGTTCGATATGTTCTTGAAAGGCCATGCAAAAACTTTACGGAGGGGAGAAAGGTCATTGCCCCAGCGATGTATCAAATAAAAATAGTCGTTGCCAATAGGGGCAAAAAGTAAAGGATCGTCCTTGTCCTCTAAACGAAATAATTTAGATGGTGCGATAATTTTGAATCCTTTCAATTCTATGGTATGCGCCTTTTCCAAATCTTTGATTTTGGATATTGCTTCCTGAGGTAATTCCCCCTTAAAATATTTGGAATCAAGAAATCGAAGTCGGTAATCTATGCATATCTCCTTTATCTGATCTAAATGATAAATCCTTTTGGTATCCAGCAGATCGAATATAAATTCATTGTAAAGTTGCCCGGAATTCCCTGCAAGGGATTGCGTAATTCGTTCTTCTTTTTCGGTATCCTTGCGAAGGAGTTCATAAACCTCCTTTAGCAATCGGTCCCCTGAGCCATCTTTTTGGGTAGCAAGAGAAAGTTTCTCCTCAATGTTAGTTCTTTTAAACAGCATTCTTTTTTTTTAGCAATTGCAACAAAAATACACAATAGGCCTTCTCGATGCAACCACTCTTATGTCACAAATAAATGTTAAAATAATGTTAAAATCGATTAACGTCAACAAAGAGTTCATGTTTTAAAGTTCAGTATTGTATATTGTCGAACTTTTCAAACCGTTTATCGATTTTTTTAAAAATTTGTTTTTGTTCATGAGGTCCCGATCTTTCTTAAAGCTTGTTTTATTTCTTCTTATATCTGCAACCTCTTATGGGCAGTTTGTTTTGCCTGAATCCATTCCAGGTGATTTTAAAAAGACCATTTATACAAGTACCGTTGAAACCGGAAATCATACAACCTTATTATCGGCTTTAGAGGCCAGTGATATGGATGGGATGTTAGAAGGGGATGCCCCTTTTACCGTATTCGCTCCATCCGACAAAGCATTTAATAAACTTTCATCCGAGAAAATAAAAGAGCTTCTTAAACCTGAAAACAAGAAGGAACTTCAGGATGTGGTAGCCTATCATATGGTTGCCGGAAATCTCTCAGCGTCTAAGATCTTAAGAGCCCTCGATCGTGGAAAGGGTACTGCAAGTTTCACAACGGTACAGGGGAATAAGATTAAAGCCAGTATGGAAGGATTGGATATCATTCTTTCGGATGGTTTAGGAAATAAGGCGAAGATAACAGTTGCTGATGGGGATCAGTGTAATGGCGTACTACATATCATAGATAGCGTTATTTTACCCCGGCAATTGTAAAGAAATATTATCGTAATTCCGCTCCCAGCTTCTCTTCATACGACACCTTTATTTTATTCATTATTCTATCTATTTGCTTATCGGTCAGCGTTTTGGTGTCGTCCTGTAAGGTGTAGCTAACAGCGTATGATTTTTTTCCTTTTGGCAATTTATTACCCGTATACACATCAAAAAGTGAGATATTTTTCAATAACTTTTTTTCCGTTTGATAGGCAATATTCTGGACTTCACTAAACGAAATATCTTCATTTAACAGGAGCGCGAAATCCCGTTTAACTTCCGGGAATTTAGGGATCGCTTTATAAACGATCTTTTTGTTTTTGGCCAGTTCTGTCATGGCCTTCCAATCGAAGTCTGCAAAAAGCACTTCCTGTTTTATATCAAACTTATTAAGTAATGTGCCCTTTACGACCCCTAAAGTTACCAGTGGGGTCTTTCTGATTTTCAGGCTTATACCTTCAGAAAAAACTGGCGGGAATGTCCCATCCGTACTATATCCTTCCAGGCCTAGCCTTTCGAGGATTTGTACCACTACGGCCTTTAAGAAATAGAAATCCGTCCTTTTGGATTCATAGGTCCAGCTTTCGGCAGTACGATTTCCCGTGATCAACAAAGTAAGATGGTCCGTTTCGCGGTGACCTCCTTTCGAGGCCTCATAGGTTTTTCCAAATTCGAACAATCGTAAATTTTGCCGCTTCCTGTTGATATTATGAGCTGCAGCTTCGAGACCGCTAAACAACATGGACTGTCTGAGTACCGATAATTCGGAACTAAGAGGATTTAAGATCTCAACTCCTTTTTTAGCCCAGTTCGGATCTATCTCTTTAACAAATTCGGGATTACTCAAACTATTAGAAAGGATCTCAAAAAACCCCTGGGCAGCAAGAAGATCGCCAATACGATTCTGTAGTTTGTAATCATCAAATTTCGAGGTAGGCGCTATAGAGGCATTTAATTTGTGTTCGAAGTGGATGTTGTTATATCCATATACCCTAAGGATTTCTTCAATGACATCGACTTCCCGTTGAACATCGATCCTGTAGAAGGGTATGATAAGTCCCAGACCTGATTCGGTTACACTTTTCACCTGAATATCTAAGGATGTGAGAATCGATTTGATAGTATCTTGAGGAATTTCCTGCCCAATTAGGGTGTTGATTTTTTCGAAGGTTAAAAAGACCTGATAATCCTCTTTCTTTTTGGTGTAAATGTCAACGATATCCGAGGTTATATCTCCTCCGGTAAGCTCGCAAATAAGCACTGCCGCCCTTTGCAAACAGTATTCAACATTGTGGATATCGATGCCTCGTTCAAAACGAAATGATGCATCGGTACTCAGCCCATGTCTTTTCGCTGATTTTCTGATGGATATTGGGTCGAAATAGGCGCTTTCAAGAAAGATAGATTTGGTTTTCTCTGTAACCCCTGTATTAATGCCCCCAAAAACTCCGGCGATACACATCGGTTTTTCACCATCACAGATCATAAGATCATCCTGGTGGAGTGTATGTTCTTCTCCATCCAAGGTCATAAACTTGAATCCCGCTTCCGCGTTTTTCACAATGATCTTTTTCCCTAATATCCGGTCTGCATCAAAGGCGTGTAAGGGCTGTCCCAGTTCATGAAGCACATAATTCGTGGCATCTACCACATTGTTTATTGGCTTAAGGCCAATTGCATTTAAGCGATTCTTAAGCCAGTTGGGAGAAGGTTGAACTATCATATTGCTAATGGTAACCCCACAATATCGGGGAGCCAGAGCATTATCTTCCACACTCACTGCGATCTGAAGTGATCTGTTGGCAATGTTGAAATTGCTTATTGAAGGCGTTAAGAGTTCTTTAGGCATTCCTAACTGCCGCAGGCCGGCCTTTAAATCCCTGGCGACCCCATAATGACTCATGGCGTCGGCCCTGTTCGGGGTTAGCCCTATCTCTAAAACTTCGTCAATTTCTATTTCAAAAAGAGATGCACATGGGGTTCCTGGTTCCAGTGCAGGATCCAGGATCATGATACCTTCATGGCTTTCACCCAACCCAAGCTCATCCTCGGCACAGATCATTCCATAACTCTCTTCCCCGCGGATTTTTCCTTTCTTAATGAGTAACGTTTCCCCATTGTTCATATGCAAACTGGTACCAATAGTTGCTACCGGTACCTTTTGCCCTTCCGCCACATTTGGTGCCCCACAAACTATTTGGACTGGCTCGTCTTCACCAATATCTACGGTGGTGAGTTTAAGTTTGTCAGCGTTGGGATGTTTAATACATGTGAGTACATGACCAACAACCACTCCTTTTAGCCCGCCTTCTACAGACTCAAATGGTGTAATACCTTCTACTTCAAGACCCAGGTCCGTCAAAAGTTCTGCCGTACGTTTGGATTCCCAATCGAGTTTTATAAATTGTTTTAACCAGTTATAGGAAATATGCATTGGTTAGTTTTAAGCCATCAAATATAAAACAATGCAATAAGACATTCAACGTAAGAAGTGGCGAAACACCACAATTTTATAAACCGTTAATATTCTAATTGCGATATTTGTGTTCCAAAATGAAAATTATGAAGTATTGCGTTACACTTATTGCTGTTTTTTGTTTTTTATTATCCTGTAAAAAAGACGTACAAGCAGTTCTTCAACAGGGCATATGGCGAGGCAGTATGGAAGTTCAGGAGGGGCATCGGCTTCCTTTTAATTTTTCACTTCAAAAAAACGAATCGGGTTATGTAATGGAAGTGTTCAACGCACAGGAAGTACTTACGATAGATGAGATTACCATGGTAAATGATTCTATTTATATCAAAATGCCCGTATTTGAGGGGTATATAGCAGGTACCTTTACTGAAAATGGGATCGATGGAAGTTTTATAAAAGAAAGTTTAGATAGGGTAGTGCCGTTTAGCGCTGCTTTTGGAGATAGTACCCGCTTTTACCTCAATAACAAACCCAATACCGATGTCTCAGGAATCTGGGAAACAGAATTCAGCAAGGGTACCGAAGATGCGTATATAGCAAAAGGTATTTTTAAACAGGAGGATGGAAAAGTAACGGGTACCTTTCGAACCACAACCGGTGATTACCGCTATTTGGAGGGAGTGTTAGATGGGGATTCGCTAAAACTTTCGACCTTCGACGGGGCGCACGTATTTATGTTCCTGGCCAAAGTTTCTGATAGTACCCTCCATGGTACTTTTTATTCGGGTAATCACTATAAAGAACCCTTCGAAGGTATACGTAATGAAAGCTATGAACTGCCGGATGCCGATTCTTTGACCTTTATAAAAGAAGGGTATGACCAATTAACCTTTTCCTTCCCCGATGCTGAAGGAAACATTATTTCCATAGAAGATCCAAAGTACCAGAATAAAGTGACAATAGTTCAAATTATGGGTACCTGGTGCCCAAATTGTTTGGATGAATCGAAGTTCCTGGTCCAATATTTAAAGAACAACCCACATCCGGATCTGGAGGTGCTTGCATTGGCCTTTGAATATGCCAAAACAGATTCATTGGCATGGAAGGGAATATCCAGATTAAAAGATAGGATAGGAGTAAGCTATCCTGTGTTGCTGGCACAAGTTGGCACTTCCAACAAGAAAACGGCCAATGATAAATTACCCATGTTGAATCATATACTATCCTACCCAACAACAATTTTCATTGATAAAAAGGGACAAGTTAGGAAGATACACACCGGATTCAATGGTCCGGCTACCGGGGAAAAATACGAAGAATTTAAAAATGAATTTGATGCTTTTGTCAGTGGGCTCCTCAACGAATAAAAAAGGCCCCTCATAGTATGAAAGGCCTTTCTTGGTGGCAAAAAAAAATAATCAAATGATGGTTGATTTACCCAACCAGATATTTTCTTTGTTTAAGATGAGATAATCATCAGAATCGCGTATGTTTTCGGAAATAAAATCCCCAATATGGTTGGTGCCATATTTGCTGGAGGTATTGAGATCCGGGGATACTATTCCTTTTTTTATCGATTTTAAAACTGCAATGACAATGGCTCTGGATTCTTCGTCCAGTTTAAAATGGTCTAACAACATGGCTACCGAAAGAATAGAAGCTACCGGGTTAGCAATATCCTTTCCTTTTGCCTGCGGAAATGAGCCATGAACAGGCTCGAACAAGGCATGGTTTTCTCCAACAGAGGCCGATGGTAAAAGGCCTATGGATCCGCCAATAGCGCTTCCCTCGTCTGAAAGAATATCACCGAACATATTTTCAGTGAGGATTACATCGAATTGAGTAGGTTTTAACAAGAGCTGCATGGCAGCATTGTCTATAAACATAAAATCCAGGGTCACTTCGGGATAACTTTCCCCTATTTTCTTCACGACTCTGCGCCACAAACGCGAAGATTCGAGCACATTAGCTTTGTCGACCAAGGTAACTTTTTTGCGTCTGGTTTTGGCTGTTTTGAAAGCCATATGGGCAATTCGGCTCACCTCGGCTTCTGTATACGCACAGGTATCAGAGGCCATAGTTCCATCAGGGCTTAGATGTTTCTCACCAAAATAAATGCCTCCGGTCAGTTCCCTGTAAATAACAAAATCTGTCCCCGCAATAATTTTTTTCTTTATGGGCGATTTTTCCATAAGGGTAGGGAAAACTTTTATGGGTCTGATGTTACAAAACAAACCTAATTCCTGCCGTAAGCGAAGCAGCCCCTGCTCTGGTCTTATTTTGGCATCAGGATCATTATCGTATTTAGGGTCTCCAATGGAACCAAATAAAACAGCGTCGGATTCCCTGCACAAGGCCAGGGTTTCTTCCGGCAATGGATCACCTGTTTTATCAATGGCAACAGCCCCTACCAGAGCTTCTGTAAACGTAAATTCATGCCCAAAAGATTCTTCAACTGCCTGCAAACATTTAACGGCCTGGGCTGTAACTTCTGGTCCAATCCCGTCACCTTTCAATAGTGCTATTTTGAGTTTCATTAAGCTAAACTTTCAATATTTATACTCGTTACCTCAATGATTTGATGAATGTCATCATCTAAAATTTCTTTTTTACGATCGGCAAACTTTAAAAACTCTTCGTATACCTTGTCTAATTGCAATTTCGTTAATTCATATCCAACATTTTTGGCCCTGTATGCTAAGGCAGCCCGTCCACTCCTGGCTGTCAAAACGATGGAAGAGTGGTCTACACCCACTTCTTTGGGGTCTATGATCTCATAGGTCTCCCTTTTCTTAATAACACCATCCTGGTGAATACCGGAACTATGCGCAAAGGCATTAGAACCTACGATTGCCTTGTTGGGCTGCACAGGCATTCCCATTTTTTCAGAAACCATAAGGCTTGTACTGTAAAGTAATTTACTGTTGATATCCGTATCTAAATTGAGATAGGGATGTTGTCGCAGAATCATTACAACTTCCTCCAGTGAAGTATTTCCTGCCCGTTCACCAATGCCATTAATGGTACATTCTATCTGCCTGGCTCCATTAATAACTCCTGCAATAGAGTTCGCTGTTGCCAATCCAAGATCGTTATGACAATGGCAAGATAAAATAGCCTTTTCTATACCCTTTACGTTCTCCCTTAAAAATTTCATTTTGGCGCCATATTCTTCCGGAAGGCAATACCCGGTCGTATCGGGGATATTAAGTACAGTTGCTCCGGCTTTAATCACTTCTTCACAAACTTTGGCCAGGTATTCATTATCGGTCCTGCCCGCGTCTTCGGCATAAAATTCAATGTCCTCTACAAAGGTTTTGGCATATTTAACAGCATCCACGGCTCTCTCTAAAATTTTGTCTCTCGTGGAATTAAACTTGAACTTTATATGAGAATCTGAAGTACCAATCCCGGTATGAATTCTCGGTCTTTTGGCATGTTTCAATGCTTCCGCAGCTACTTCAATATCTTTTTTTACGGATCTTGTTAACCCACATACAGTTGCATTTTTAACCACTTTGGCTATCTCTTTCACTGAATTAAAGTCGCCAGGGCTGGAAATAGGGAACCCTGCTTCAATAACATCGACACCCAGGGTGTCTAGTCTTTCAGCGATCACCAATTTTTGCTTTGAATCTAATTTACAACCAGGTACCTGCTCTCCATCACGTAGGGTAGTATCAAAAATGTATACCTTATCTTTACTCATTATAATTATTTAATTTTGGTCACCTTTACGAATGTATCACAACCAGTTATAACTCATTTTCCGGCAAAAGGACATTTACAACGTTAATATACTTTTAAGGGTGATTAAATTACTGATATTCAACGCGATAACACTATTTTTTTACGATGACAAATGTCCATAAAGATGCATTATTTGTTTTGGTAAAGTCCCTTTCTAAATCGGAAAAGCGGCAATTTAAACTATATGTAGGGAGATTGGGAGTAAATACAGATGCCAAATTTCTGGCTCTATTTAATCTACTGGACAAGATGAAAGCCTACGATGAGAAGATCATCCTTGGCAGTGGGATTGTTAAAAAGTCCCAGTTGTCTAATTTAAAGGCACATCTCTACAAGCAGATCCTGGTTAGTCTCAGACTAAATCCTGTAAACCAGAATATCCGCGTTCAGATCCGGGAACAATTAGATTTCGCTACTATCCTGTATCAAAAAGGCTTGTATAAACAAAGTTTGAAAATACTGGACAAGGTTAAAACGATCGCGATTGAAAATGAAGAAAAAAATATTGCCTATGAAATTGTAGAGCTGGAGAAAGTAATTGAGACTCAATACATTACAAGGAGTATCCCGGACAGGGCCGATGAATTGGCGACTCAGGCAAAGATGTTATCGGAACAGAATGTGTTGACCAGCAAGCTTTCTAATTTATCGTTGCAACTCTACGGAATGATGCTCAAAGTAGGTTATGTGCGTAATGATGAAGACTATCAGATGGTCAGGATATATTTTGACTCCCATCTGCCGAAATTCAAGATGGAAGACCTTGGGTTTAGAGAGAAATTATGGCTGTATAAAGCACATTTATGGTATAGTTTCCTGATCCAGGATTTTTTATCGTGTTATAAGTATGCCAGCAAATGGGTAGATCTTTTTTATGAGAACAAGGAGATGATTTATCTTCACCCGGTATTCTTTTTAAAAGGGAACCATTATTTACTTGAATCCCTGTTCTTTGTAAAATACAGTTCACAATTTGAAAATGTTCTGGATAAATTAGAAAATGCGGTCAAGGACCCGAATTTTCCAACGAATGACAATATACTATCGCTCAATTTTTTATATATAAATTCGAACAAGCTCAACCTTCACTTTTTGAAAGGGACCTTTGAGAAAGGGCTATATCTGGTTCGAATTATTGAATATGGTATCAACAAGCATCGAGACCGCATAGACGAGCACCATATCATGATTTTCTATTACAAAATTGCCTGCTTGTATTTCGGGGTAGGGGACAACAGGAATTGTATTGCGTACCTCAAGAAGATCATTAACAATAAGAATCTGAAAATGAGGGAAGATCTTATGTGTTTTGCCCGTGTTCTAAGTTTGGTGGCACATTATGAAGCAGGAATGGATTATCATTTGGAAGTACAATTAAAAAGCACCTACAAATTCCTGCTCAAGATGAACGATTTGCACGCCGTTCAAAAAGAAATGATCAAATTTTTAAGGAGTCTGGGGACCATTTATCCCAATGAATTAAGGGCTGAATTTCAAAAGTTGTATGACCGATTAAAAAAGTATGAAGACCATCCTTATGAAAAACGTGCTTTTCTTTATTTGGATATACTTTCCTGGCTGGAGAGTCATTTAGAGAATAAACCGGTTGCCCAGGTAATTCGCGAAAAAGCCTTAGCCAGCATACGGTAAAGACAGCTCATTATTCCAGACATGCGCTCCAAATTGCATCTTCAGGAGGTGGTGCTACGATTGTAATTTCTTCGTTTTTTACAGGATGAATAAATCTTAAACTGCGGGCATGCAGATGAATACCCCCATCCTTGTTGCTTCTGTCAAACCCATATTTAAGATCGCCCTTAATTGGACATTCAATGGCGGCCAATTGTGAACGTATTTGATGGTGCCTCCCTGTTTTTAGTAAAATTTGCAGTAGGTAATAATTAGTTAGTTGTTTTAAGATCGTAAAGTCTAATTCGGCTCGTTTACTGTCCGTAACCTCCTTGGGATAGGCGTAGGATTTATTTTGTTTATGTTTTCGTTTCATCCAATGAACAAGGGTACCACTCTCATTTTGAGGTCTGTTTTTAACCACGGCCCAATATATCTTTTCTGCTTGTTTTTCTGCAAATATTTTGTTGAGTCGTGCTAATGCCTTCGATGTGCGGGCAAAAATCACGATCCCGGAAGTAGGGCGGTCTATGCGATGTGCAACCCCTAAAAATACCTGTCCCGGTTTGTGATATTTAACTTTCAGATACTTTTTTACATGTTCGCTCAGTGGGATATCACCTGTGATGTCTCCCTGAACAATATCGCCCACCCTTTTATTAATGGCAATAAGGTGGTTGTCTTCGTACAGGATCTGAAGATTGCCCGAATTAGAGCGGATTTTAGTAGTTGCCAAAAGTTTTTATTTATGATTAGATAAAAAGGATGCAATGACCTCCAGGTTTTTGATCCTCATAAGGATCAAGGTGTCCATTTAATATTGTTCCTCCTCACTTGGGAAATCTTTGCTTTTTACGTCGGCTACATATTGGGAAATTGCATTACTCATATCCTCAAATAAATGCATATACCTTCGTAGAAAGCGGGGATTGAATTCATGGGTCATTCCCAATAGATCATGAATAACAAGCACCTGTCCGTCTGCATATCTGCCTCCTCCTATACCAATAGTTGGGATGGTTATACTTTCAGAAACTTTTTTGGTTAAGGCTGCCGGGATTTTTTCGAGGACGATCCCAAAACAACCCAGTTTTTCGAGCATTTTTGCATCATCCAACAATTTTTTAGCCTCTTGAGATTCTTTCGCACGCACCGTATAGGTCCCAAATTTATAGATCGACTGTGGTGTGAGGCCCAGGTGGCCCATAACCGGAATACCGGCATTGAGAATTCTTCGAACCGATTCCTTAATTTCTTCACCCCCTTCTACTTTTACAGCATGGGCGCCACTTTCCTTCATGATGCGGATGGCAGAGCGCAAAGCTTCTTTGGGATCGCTCTGATAACTACCAAAAGGCAGGTCTACCACAACCAGAGCCCTATTTACTGCACGAATAACCGAAGAAGCATGGTATATCATCTGATCGAGCGTTATAGGAAGTGTGGTTTCATGTCCTGCCATGACATTGCTTGCAGAGTCGCCTACAAGGATGACGTCAACATTGGCTGCATCTACAATTTTGGCCATCGAATAATCATAGGCAGTAAGCATAGAAATTTTTTCGCCCTGCTTTTTCATATCGACAAGCGATTTCACAGTAACACGTTTGTACTCTTTTTTTGCGGTGGACATAGTTATTGGTTTGCTGGATAAATGTAAGGAGATTTGATTAATTCGGGAATAATAGGACAGAAGTGTTTCATTAAATTGATTATTTTGGACATTCACCTTTAAATTCCAAGTGTCATGAAAAATAGAATGTTGCTGTTTTTATTCTTTGGGGTATGGGCGCTTGCCGCCCAGAAAACCGACGAGAAGGCGGTCCAAATGACCATAGAAACGTTTTTTGAAGGATTTCACAACCAGGATTCTGTGCTGATAAGAAGTACAGTGGTAGAAAGCATTAGGATGCAAACCATAGGTAAAAGCAAAACCGGCTCCGATAGTGTACGAAATCAAAATTTCGACAGCTTTATCAAATCAATTGTTAGTATTCCGGATACCACCAGGTTCCAGGAACGAATCCAATCATTTAATATTCAAACAGACGGGCCCATGGCCAATGCATGGACACCCTATGAATTTTGGGTAAATGATGAGTTCAGTCATTGTGGGGTTAATTCTTTTCAGCTCTTTAAGGACAAAGGCGAATGGAAGATCATTTATATAATAGATACCAGAAGAAAGGAAGGCTGTCTCTAAAACAGTATTAAAAAATGCTTCACTTTTATTTAAGTTAATGTGACAACCTGTCAGTTTTCTTCGCTTGGCATTATGTTTGACATCTTGATACCGATTTAAATTTTGGAAATACTAATTATAAAAAAGATAAAATGAGCAAAATTATCGGAATAGATTTGGGAACGACGAACTCTTGTGTTTCCGTAATGGAGGGCAATGAGCCGGTTGTTATACCAAACGCTGAAGGAAAGCGAACTACCCCATCGGTTATTGCTTTTGTAGAGGGTGGTGAGATTAAGGTTGGGGATCCTGCCAAGAGACAGGCGGTGACTAACCCGCATAAAACGATATATTCCATCAAACGATTTATGGGAAACAAATATTCGGAATCTAAAAAAGAAGCCGATCGCGTTCCTTATAAAGTGGTAAAAGGAGACAATAATACTCCCAGAGTAGATATCGATGGCCGTTTGTATACACCACAGGAATTATCGGCCATGATACTTCAGAAAATGAAAAAAACGGCTGAAGACTACTTAGGTCAGACCGTTACCCAGGCAGTTATTACGGTTCCTGCCTATTTTAATGACGCACAAAGACAAGCTACTAAGGAGGCTGGGGAAATTGCCGGACTTAAAGTAGAGCGCATCATTAACGAACCAACTGCCGCAGCTTTGGCATATGGCTTGGATAAAAAACATAAAGATCAGAAAATCGTTGTATTCGATTTTGGGGGTGGTACACACGATGTATCTATCCTTGAATTGGGAGATGGTGTTTTTGAAGTTCTTTCTACCGACGGAGATACCCATTTAGGGGGAGATGATGTGGATCAAAAGATCATCGATTGGTTGGCCGAAGAATTCAACAAAGATGAAGGTATAGACCTGAGAAAAGATCCCATGGCCCTGCAACGTTTGAGAGAAGCTGCAGAGAAGGCAAAAATTGAGTTATCGAGTTCTACACAAACGGAGATTAACCTTCCTTATGTAACAGCAACTGCTTCAGGACCCAAGCATTTGGTGAGAACCCTTGCACGAGCCAAGTTTGAGCAATTGATCGCCGATTTGGTAAAAAGAACCATAAATCCTTGTGAAACAGCTTTAAAAGCAGCCGGACTTTCTAAAAGTGATATCGATGAGATCATTTTAGTGGGAGGTTCTACAAGGATACCAGCTGTTCAGGAGGCCGTAGAAAAATTCTTTGGCAAAAAGCCTTCCAAAGGTGTAAACCCGGATGAAGTTGTAGCCGTTGGAGCTGCGATCCAGGGAGGAGTTTTAACCGGAGATGTGAAGGATGTATTGTTATTAGATGTGACTCCATTGTCGCTGGGAATAGAGACTATGGGAAGTGTTATGACAAAGTTGATCGATGCCAATACCACGATCCCTACGAAAAAGTCACAAGTGTTCTCTACCGCTGCTGATAATCAGCCTTCGGTTGAGATCCATGTGCTGCAGGGAGAAAGACCTATGGCAAACGACAACAAGACAATTGGCCGATTCCATTTAGATGGGATTCCACCTGCACCCAGGGGAACCCCTCAAATTGAAGTAACTTTTGATATAGATGCCAATGGTATCATCAAAGTATCTGCAACAGATAAGGCTACGAATAAAACCCAGGATATCAGGATCGAAGCTTCTTCAGGTCTTACTGAAGAAGAAATTGAAAAAATGAAGGCAGAGGCTGAAGTCAATGCAGAAGCGGATAAGAAAGCCAAAGAAATGGCAGATAAGCTAAATGAGGCCGATTCCATGATCTTCCAAACCGAAAAACAATTGAAGGAGTTCGGTGATAAATTATCTGAAGACAAGAAAAAACCGATTGAAGATGCTTTGGAAGAGCTTAAGAAAGCCTATGAAAGCAAGGAAATTGACGTAATTACACCTGCTTTAGAAAAGATCAATGAGGCATGGAAAGTTGCTTCAGAAGAAATGTACAAAGCACAGGCCGAGAGCCAGGCAGGAGACTCCCCCAATGGAGAAGCTGCTGCACAGGACAGTGCCAAAGAGGGAGATAATGTAGAGGATGTAGATTTCGAGGAAGTAAAATAAAAATTACGATCATATCGTTAAGAAAGAGGGCAGTATATACTGCCCTCTTTTATTTCGGCATGTATTTTGTTTTTCATTGCTAAAAGAAGCTGTAATTTTGAGCCTATGAAGTATTTTTCCAATTTAGTCATTCGTGTTCTATTCCTAAGCCTGCTGTGTTTTGTAATCTCACCGACAAGGAGTTATACACAGGAGCCTAAGATTTTTACTACGGCAGATTATGATCTTAAAGGCAACGTAAAGTCCTGTTTGGTCATAACTGATTACGGAAAAGAAGCATTTGAATTTAATGAGAATGGCCTGTTGACCAAACTGACAACCCGGTATAGTGATACGGATTACGATATCAATTATTTTAAATACCAAGATGGGCAATTGCAAGAAAAACGCCTGGAGAATTATCGTGAAGACAGCCTGGACCGCAGTACTTCTATAGCCAATATGTATAGCATTGATACACTGTCCGGTAAAATCATCACCGAGAAAATTTACTCGTACCAGAATGAATTTTTAGATCAGTACAAATATTTCTATGATGATCAGGATCGGTTATTCCGTATCCGAAGATCTAACAATGAAGGATTAGATGAGACCGTGGTAGAATACGAAAGTATTAAGGAAGAGCTTACTCAAACATTTATATTAAATGGTAGCATCCATAGATCTGTACGTACATCTGTAAGCGAACAAAAAGGGGAGAGTCCTCTTAAAACCGTTTTAGAAAAAGAATATCTGGAAGGCGAACCATTAAAAGCAAGCGAACGTGTTTTGGACACTACAGGAAAAATACTGAAAGAACAAAAATTCGGTTTTGACAAGAATAAAGGAAGTTTTGTTTTAGAGCAAGAGATCTTTTATTCCTATAATGAACAGCACCTGGTGGCCCGTAAAACGATCAACTCTAAAGTTGCGGAATCCAGCCTGGATTATGTATATCAGTTAGATGGAAAAATTTACGGCAATTGGATTAAACAGATCATTATGCCACAAAACACGTATACGACTCGAAAAATAGAATACTACGAGGATATACCAATTCAGGAATAGTTATTCCATAACCCTCCTTTAAATAAAAAAACAGGTATCTTTAGTTGCTGTGCTTTGAGCACTCCAATAAAGCAAAAAGTGCCTTGTTGTGCATAGAAACAACTTGTGAAATATAATAGGACTTAGTTTCGGCCATGGTCTCGGGTCTTAAATCGTCCTCGGCACGTACTTTTCTTCCTTTTAAAATTTGCATAGCCTTGTCACATTCAAAGAGAAGGGCTAATTCGCGTATGGCGTTTTCTAGTGTTGCAATATCCGTTTCTGCCGACCGCTGGAAATTTATTTGGGATTCCAATTCACTAACCAGGGAAGTATTATGTGCTATTGTTTCTTCATCAACCACAGTTTCGTTCAATGTGGAACCTGAAGTAGTATTTGGATCCGGGGCATTGTTATTTGAACAAATATCAAGACTTTCCAAAAGATTTTGAGCATTCTCCAAGGCCCTTTTTGTATAATATCTGCCCATATCCCAATCTGTTTGGGCCAAAGCATTTTCCAGATTTTCTATCCCATCCATGATGGGGTTCAAGGAAGCATCGCATCCGCATTCCTCCACCGATAATTTTGCCTTTTCAAAAGCTTGCAACGATCGGTCTGCATAGTATTGCTGATGCTCAAAATTGTTCGCACTTAAAGATTTCTTGGCATGGGCTAAACTGTAACCTGCCGATGCATAGGCATTGGTACAATTGGCTTGAATGCCTAATTGTGTCAACAGGCAGGCAAATAGCGTAAAGTAGGTTTTCATTTCTTGGATTATTTGGGACATCACGTAGTCCTTAATAAGTAGGTTCTAACAGGACAATACAACGAAAAATGCGCGGTGTTTATTGCATGTATCGCCAATTAATGCCGTCAAAAGAAGAATAGCTTTTGAACAAAAAAAAATTATGAAGCAACAAAACAAGCACAGGGGCTTGGAAACTATTACTAAATATAACGTCATATCTCACCTGACAGGACCTCATATCTGTCTTCAGTAAGACTTCAGCAGGGTTTTTTTAGTATCCTTCCACGCTTCGGATAAAATACCGTAGCAACAGGTATTTCTTTTAAAACCGTCCAATAGATATACATTCTTACGCAGGGTTCCTTCCAGTACGGCTCCCAATTTCTCTACAGCCTTTCGGGAACGGATGTTCCGTTCATCGATTCGAAATTCAACTTTTTCAAATTTTAGCATATCAAAAGCGTAATTAAGCATGAGTACTTTCATATGTGTATTTAAGCCGGTACCATGAAATTCCCGACCCAACCAGGTTGCACCAATGTGCAATACTTTGTTAGGCCAATCTATATTCATATACCGGGTGCATCCTGCGTATAAATCATCCTTTTTACTGTAAACAATAAAAGGAATGGCCTCTTTTAGCGCTTTCGATTTCAAAGCAGTTTCGACGTAGTTTTTAAGCGCTTTTTCAGTGGCTACATCGGAAGGAGAATATTGGACCAATTTTGGTTGAAATGCAATCTTATAAAGGTTTTTATAATTCTCTAAGGTGAGGGGAGAGAGCTTTACGACTTCATTTTCCAATACCGGCGAGTCTATTTCCATGGCAATGATTGTATTATATCCTTTTTTAATTCATGGCCTCCATCGTAGATATGGAGTTTAGCACGCCCTTGAAACAAGGCATCTATCTTACTTTTTTCGGCCTTCATTCTTTCTTCGGTAAGGTACTCGTCTTTGTCACCAATAATGACCTGAACCTGGCAATTGTCTTTTAAAAATGCAAATTGGTTTTGCGTAAGTTCATTGGGGATCCCTCCTGCATATAGCAGTAAATGTTGGCACTGAATTTTCCTATTGGCTACCCACCTGGCGGCAATGGATACCCCCTGAGAATATCCAAATACAATTAGCTTACATTGATTGGGTATTGTTTCTGCTTTCATTACACTGTCTAAATAGGAAAGGACATTTTCCATTTCCTGAGAAGTCTGCTCTTTGGTCAGCCAACTGGCGCCAACATGTTTATACTCTCCATTTAAATAATACTTCGCAGGAGCCTGTGGTGCAATAAGATAGTTCTCTTGAGGATCTAAACCATCAAAGTATTTTAAAAAATATCTGCTGAGAAAGCCTATCCCGTGAAAGACGATCCAGACGTTTTTTGTTTTAGTAGTACATTCATTTAATGTAGTATAAGAATTCCGGACAAAATACGATACATTCTTTTCCTGTAAGGACATTTCAAATAGGGATATCTGATTAGTTGCAATTGAATGTTTAATTTTACAAAAAATAATGCAATGGACGACTATAAAACGAAAATCCTTAAAGTCTGCAATGATATTCGCAAAGGCACTTTAATGGAAACACTTGATATTGAATATACTGATGTAGGTGAAAATTACTTGATAGCTAAAATGCCGGTATCCCCTAAAGTGCATCAACCAGACGGGGTGCTTCATGGTGGGGCTTCAGTGGCCCTGGCCGAAAGTGTTGGCAGTGCAGCCTCCTATGTCTTTTTAGATGGCCAGAAATTTTTTGTGCGCGGTATTGAGATCTCCGCAAATCATGTTAAAAGTATTAAAGAGGGTTTTGTTTACGCCAGGGCAACTATAATACATAAAGGAAGGACTACCCAATTATGGGAAATAAAGATCACCGATGAAGATGAAAATTTAATTTCGCTTTGTAAACTAACCACCATTGCATTACCCAGAACATAAATCATTCACAGCGCTTATACACAAGGCTGAAAAACAGCTAAAAAACTCACTGCCTTTTGTCCTCTATCGGAAACCAGGGGAAGCATCGGTATGTGCGATGTTTCAGCAAGATACAGCAACCCATTTCGTGCGTGATTTTTCTGAGTCAGGATTTATTTTTGCACCGTTCAATTCAAAAGCTGCTGTCATTTTATTAAGACCGGATGACCTGATGACGGCTCATTATGAAGGTATTGAGGCACCCGAAGGGAGAAATAAAATACAGCCCTATGATGATAAAAAAGGGAAGCATTTTTTTGAAGAAATTGTTAAGAAAGGGATAGACACAATACATTCCGGGAAGCTACAAAAAGTAGTGCTATCTCACAGGATGGAGGTTCCATTACAAAGAAAGCCCCTGGAAATTTTTCACCTGCTCCTGCACAGCTATCCCACAGCTTTTTGTTATTGCTGGTACCATCCCAAAATTGGACTGTGGCTGGGAGCCACCCCGGAGTTGTTGATGTCTATAAAAAATGGCAAGTTTCTGACGGTTTCACTTGCCGGAACCCAGAAATACAAAAGTGAAGAAAAACCAATTTGGGGTACCAAGGAACTAGAGGAACAAGAACTAGTAACCCGTTATATTGAAACTGCCTTACAAGATAAAGTTGGCGATTTGAGTATTTCCAAGGTGCAAACTGTCAGGGCAGGAGCACTATGGCATTTACACACAGCCATATCCGCAACAACAAAATCCAGCGAAATAGGCTCTATAATCCGGGCATTGCATCCAACCTCTGCCGTATGTGGTATGCCTTTGCAGAAAGCCAGGATATTTGTTCAGGAAAATGAAAACTATGATCGTAGCTTCTACACCGGTTATTTGGGGGAGTTGAATGTTGGAAAGGAGCCCGAAAGTTATCTATTTGTGAATCTGCGTTGTATGGAACTTAAAGATGAGAAGGCAGTCATCTACGTTGGTGCTGGAATAACAAAAGATTCGGAACCTGAAAGAGAGTGGCAGGAAACCATCGATAAAAGCAAAACCATGTTGAATGTGCTGTAGAATTCTATCCTATCGTTGGGAAACCATAGACTTGCATTGTATTTTTGCATCCCTATGAGATCTTCTAGCATTCCTTCTGCACAGCTTCTGGTAAACCATTGTAAAGCGTTTGGGATTTCCCGGATCGTGATCGCTCCCGGTTCCAGAAATGCGCCCCTGATCATCAGTTTTACGGAAGATCCCTTTTTTCATTGCTATAGTATCGTAGACGAACGATGTGCCGCTTTTTTTGCTTTGGGGATGGCACAGCAGTTAAATAAACCGGTAGCTGTGTTATGTACTTCAGGCAGTGCATTGCTTAACTTTTATCCTGCCATTGCAGAAGCTTTCTACAGTGATATCCCTTTGGTACTTATTTCTGCAGATCGACCCGCTTATAAAATAGATATTGGTGACGGGCAAACCATCAGGCAAGATGATGTTTTTGACCGTCATATAGGGTATTCCGCAAACCTAAAACAAGATGTTACGCATGCAACGGAGACCCTGAGAGCTTTAGATCCATCGATGATCAACGATGCGAGTTCTCTTGAAAATGCTCAACGTGGTATTGACCATTACAATATAGAGCAACTTCGTACTGCGTTGAAAACCGCATCCGAAAAGCTTACACCGGTTCATATCAACATCCCGTTTGAAGAGCCACTTTATGATACCGTTCCTGCGAATGGAGAACGGCTACCTGCTCAGGATACAATTGAAACAACAACAGTTCTATCGGAAAATTTATCTGAATTTCTGGACACCTGGAATGCCGCTTCGAGGAAAATGGTTTTGGTTGGGGTGTATACTCCAAATTCTTTGGAACAAGAAATCATTGAGTCCCTGGCTAGTGATCCCTCTGTACTGGTATTTACCGAAACAACTTCCAACCTGCATCATCCGCATTTTTTACCCAGTATCGATAGTATCATTGCCCCAATAGAGAACTCACCAAAAAAAGAGGAATTTTTTAAAGAATTGCAACCACAGATTTTGCTCACTTTTGGCGGACTGATCGTTTCAAAAAAGATTAAAGCCTTTTTAAGGAAATACAAGCCACAACATCACTGGCACATCCATGAAAAGAAGGCATACGACACCTTTTTTGGACTATCGCACCATTTTAAATACCCTGCAAATAGTTTCTTAAAATCATTTTTATCGAAATCGATTAAAAAGGATAGTACCTATCAGAAAAAATGGCTTTCAGTTAAAGAACATTATTCGAAAAGAAGAGAGGTATATTTGGATGAAATATCATTTTCGGACATGTTGGTTTTTGCCCATATTGTCAAAAGTATCCCTCAAGATTATATGGTTCAGCTGGCCAATAGTTCTACCGTTCGGTATGCCCAACTTTTTGATATACATTCCAGTGTAAAGGTATTTTGCAATCGTGGCACCAGCGGTATTGATGGTAGCACGTCCACGGCCATTGGGGCCTCTCTGCACCAAAAAGAACCAACCGTTCTAATTACTGGGGATCTCAGTTTTTTTTATGACAGCAATGGTTTATGGAATAAATATATGCGCCCAGATTTCAGAATTATTGTGATCAATAACGATGGAGGCGGGATATTTAGAATATTGCCGGGCAGTGAGGATACCCAAAACTTTGAGGATTATTTTGAAACTACTCATGGCCTGGATGCAAAAAATGTCTGTGCTTTGTATCAATTGAACTATCAGCTGGTCCGGAACAAAATCGATCTAAAAAAAGCCCTAAACACCTTCTATGATTCCTCAGATAGGCCTAAAGTTCTGGAAATAAAAACGCCCAGGAAACTGAATGACAGGATTTTGCTTGCTTATTTTGATTTCATATCTTGAAAACATGGATTAACCATTTATATTAGGTGTATTATGCTGAATAAAAGGGATGAATTAATTATAAAATATACTGTTCACCTTCAGGAAAAATTAGGAACTGATCCCGATATGGAGCTTTTGAAAAAGATAACCATAGGATTGGGTCCGTCTATTTATAACCGAGATTCAGGTAACGTTTCCGGAACCGATGAAAAAGAACTGGCAACAGTTAAAAATAATTTTTTAATAAAGAAATTGGGATTGCCCGAGGGTCCGGATTTAATGAAAGGCATCCTTTATGTAATCAAGAAATACGGTACTTCTGAGCGAACTAAATACCGTGCGGTAGTGTACTATATGCTTGTAAAGCATTTCAAAAAAGAGTCGGTTTACAACTGATCAAGAATAAAATTATTGAGAGTCGTCCATAGAAAAGACGGTTTTTTCGTAATGAAAGGTATGTTTGCCATATGATAGAATTAGGAAATTATAATACTTTAAAAATACTTCGAAGCACCAGTGTGGGCCTTTTTTTAGGTGATGAGGATGTAGATGATCTTTTATTGCCCAATAAATACGTTCCTGATGATTACGAAATAGGTGAGGAGCTCGAGGTGTTTTGCTATTTAGATCATGAAGAGCGACCTGTTGCTACAACGATTAAGCCCTTTATTAAAAGAAATGAATTTGGTTTTCTAAGAGTTGCAGAAGTAAACGATTATGGTGCATTTCTGGATTGGGGCCTGGAAAAACATTTGCTGGTACCATATCGTGAACAGCGCACCAAATTAATTGCCGGAAGTTGGCATGTGGTCTATTGTTATCTGGATGAGAAATCCTTTAGACTGGTAGGTTCTACCAGGCTGAACAAATTCTTGCATAATGATCCGGTGGAAGTAAGGGTAAACGAGGAAGTTAACTTGTTAGTGTATCGAAGATCTGATTTGGGCTGGGACGTAATCGTCAACAACAAACATCGGGGTCTCCTGTTTAAAAGTGATGTATTCAAGCCAGTCACAGAAGGCGATCAGTTAATCGGTTACATTAAGAATATAAGGCCAGATAAAAAGTTAGATATCACATTGCAACCTGCGGGAGCCAAAGCACTGGAACCGGCTGCCAGGATCATATATGAAAAACTCCTGGCACAGGAAGGATTTATTGGACTTCATGATAAATCGAGCCCGGAAGAGATCAAAGTATGGTTTCAGATGAGTAAAAAGACTTTTAAAAAGGCTATCGGGACGTTGTATCGTGATCGTAAAATAGATTTAAAGACTGATGGTATTTACTTGGTTTAAGGGCGTTACAGAGTTTTATTTATTTCAACTTAATGAGATAGAGAATGAGTTGAATTTGCCATTTCATTTAAATTCGTAATTACCCTATTTTATTTTGTTGATTGCAAGGTTTTTACTTACTTTTAGAACCCACTTTTACTAAACACATGACGATATGCCTTTTATTGAAGAAAGTGACTTGCTGGAGTTACACAAAGATATAGACAAAGCCCAAATCATAAACGAACGGCTGTTAGATCAAATAAAATTTAAGAATAAGGAACTTAGACGAAGCAAAATACAGCGTAATATCTTCGGCGGTGTTACTGCACTTTTTTTAATCGCTTCCCTTGCCATTACTTCCTTCACGGCAGGGTTAGGATTGTCTTCCTCGAGCACAAATGAAGATCAATTTTTGGTTTCATTGGATAGTCTGGAGGGATTTAAAAACCGGATCGATAATCTGAAACAACAAAATGAAGAATTGAGTTTGGTGAAGGAGTTTTACCTGGCCAAGAATTTTTTGGAGAAAGAAACGATCTACTCTGTACAGATCAAGTCCTTTGTTGAAAACAATGTTACATTAACGGCTCAATCCCTCAATAATACACTTTTTGTAAAAACCAACCCTTTCTATTCCTATTCTTTGGGAAATTTTGAAACCCTTGAGGAAGCTCAGAAATTTAGAAAACAAATAGTGGATATGGGTTTCCAGGATGCCTTTGTGGCTTCTTATAAAGAAGGGAAACGTTTAAAGATAGAACCAGCTAATTAATATTTTTGAAAGCAAAAGCCTGGTTAAGTGCTGTTCGTTTACGGACACTTCCCTTATCTGTATCCGGAATTCTCGTAGGTACTACACTGGCAGGGATTTATGGACATTCCAACCCTGCAATATTTAGTTTAGCTATACTAACCACACTCGGTTTTCAAATTACGTCCAATCTGGCCAATGACTACGGTGATGGAGTAAAAGGAACCGATAATGCAGATAGAATAGGACCTCAAAGGGCGTATCAAAGTGGATCCTTATCGCAAAAAGAACTCAAAACAGGAATTGTACTTTCCGTAGGAATAACTCTCATATTCATTGTTGTATTGCTCTATCTGGCATTCAGTACAGAGATCTTGTATTTAATTTTGTTTGCCGTTTTAGGGGTCGTCAGTATATGGGCGGCCATTCGCTATACTGTGGGCAACTCTGCCTATGGATATAGGGGGCTGGGAGATATTTTTGTCTTTTGTTTTTTTGGCCTGCTAAGTGTTTTGGGATCTATGTTCCTGTTTACAAAATACATCACGTTTTCTTCCGTATTACCTGCAACAGCAATTGGACTATTGAGTACAGCGGTTCTAAATCTAAATAATTTGAGGGACTTTCAATCGGATAAAAAGTCGAATAAAAATACGCTGGTGGTTAAATTGGGATTTAAAAATGCAAAACGCTATCACTATGGGTTACTTGTAGCATCCTTTTTGTGTATGACCTTATTTATGTACATACAAATGAAACATTGGTATAACGCAATTTGTATGGTTGCTTACCTTCCATTGTTTAATCATTTCCTGAAAGTATACCGCACGCAAAACCCCCTCCAATTTGATCCCGAACTCAAAAAAGTGGCCTTGAGCACATTCTTCTTGGCCGTATTCTTTTATCTTGGGTTTAATATTTTTTTGTAAATTTGAGAATACATAACCCCTATAAACTTCACAGATTTTGGAACAACCTATTAAGATTCTTATCGTAGAAGATAATGTGATCATTGCAGATGATATGCAATCGATGCTCGAAGAGATAGGCTATGAGATCGTAGATAATGTCATTGTCTATGAGCAAGCAGAGCAGGTCTTAAAGAATAACCACATAGATCTGGTCCTAATCGATATCATACTCGCCTCCGATAAGACGGGTATAGATCTGGGCAAACATATTCGAGAAAAATACAACATTCCCTTCATCTTTGTCACTTCTAACTCAGACAGGGCAACTGTGGAAAATGCAAAGTCGGTAAAACCAAATGGATATTTGGTAAAGCCTTTTGAACAACAAGATCTTTATACTTCCATTGAGATTGCACTTTCCAACTTTGACTATTCTGAAAAAACAAGAAGCGCTGGCACATCTGGGGCACCAGAAGAGCAGGTCGTTTCTAATTCTGTTTTAAAGGATTCTATTTTCGTAAAAAAGCAACATTTGTATTATCGAATTCAATTTGAGGACATCCATTTTATCAAGGCAGATAATGTTTATTTGGAAGTAAACACGGTCGACAAGAAATTTTTAGTACGCTCTCCGCTCAAGGATTACCTGCAAAAACTCCCAAGGAATAAATTTTATCGTGCCCATAAGTCGTATATCGTTAATGTGGATCACATCGATGCGATAAATTCCAAAGATATTATGATCAATAATACACTGATCCCTATATCAAAGGACTTTAAGGAGTTTATCATCTCTGCGATGAATTCCTAAGGAATACTTCTATTTTATTCAATTTGGACTGTTATTTAGTCCAGATATCAGAATTGTGGAAACTTACCACAACTATTGCCATGTTTACAACAATCATTTCGCAACTATAACTATTCATAGTAGTTTAGACCCATCAATACGAAGTTAATTTTTTTCATTTTCATATAGTGTTCTCGTAAAAGGGTCTTATCTAAAAGGTAAGGCCCTTTTCAATTAGGGTAATCAAAATACCAGGTAAAACGATGCGGAATTTTAACCAGGATCAACGGTCAAAAGTATCGATAATCGGTTTTCACCACCACGAAAACACATTTTCACAACAAAAAATGGGGACTACACAACAATAATCTAAAATGTACAACACTTCGTTCTACTTTTGGAAAGTTCTTAGAACGTCCCAAATCTTATCAAGAATTAGCAGTAAATCGAAAAAAGACTATGCAATTTTGTATGGTCTTTTTTTTGTGGTCTTATGGATCAAAGAACAAGGTATTAACCTATAAAATGGCGATGGGCATCCTTTATACAATACTGTTATTAATGCCTATTTGAAATATTTTTGTAACCGGTACGCTATAAATAGACCTTTATAACCACACAATCATTCTGGTTTACAACAATTATTTATATGGACCGTTAAATTATGGTAAGTTTGAATCACGCTATTTTGAATACAATTCTTGTATCAAAATATATATAAAATAGCTTCACAAAGCTCTAAGTATGTTATGGCAAAGTCGCTTGGCAGCATTTTAGTTTTTTTATCTGTATGTACCATGTCCATGGCAATTGCACAGGATATTGATACAACCGAGAACGATGCCTTGCTTCAATTTCAAAATACCGAGTCCGCTGCAGACCGTTTTGATTTTTTTTTCCAAACCGTAAATCGATACAATAGTCATTCTGCTTATGACTGGTTAGATGCTGTTAACAGCTATTTAAGGAATGCAGAAAATATTAAGGATTCAATTGCCATACCGAAGTATAAACTAATGCAGTCTCAACTATATTATGATCTTGGGGATTATGATAAGAGTGTTTCAGTAGCTGCCGAGTTATACGGTGAGAAACACAAGTTCGATCTTGATATAAAAGGCCTGTTGTTAGATTTGTTGGATACCAATTATGCCCAATTGCAACTCTATGATAAACAGGTTGAAATAAGAAAACAAAAAAGGGAAATTGGATTAACTGATAATATAGCGTTTTACGATATCTATTCCAGTCTTGGACTTCATCGCAAGGCCATGAGAGATTATATCCAGGAGGTGAAGAAGACCATTGTGGAGAACGATTATTATGCATGGGCGAACTACCACAACAATGTTGGGAATTATTTACGCTTAGATAAAGCGGCATCTACGGCACTTACAGAGTTTTCAAAGGCGAAGGGTTTTATTGACGTCTATTTGAACGATTTAAGTGAAGTGAAGACTGAGAACGAAATTATCAATGGAAATCTGGTAAAGGGCGTCATAGAGGGGAATATTGGGAAGTGTTATGTGCAACTCAATCAGTTCGAAAAGGCTATTCCATACCTGGAAACCAGTATTGCCACCATTGAGGAAAACAACATTGGGAAAAATTCTACAGAGGTCAATGAGAACGCCCTTGCTTTGGCCGAATGTCATTTAAAATTGGAACATTTTAAAGTAGCAAAAGACTATTTGGATTTGAATCTACAACTTAACAACGTAGAACAGATCATTAAAAAGAACAGGTTGTATGCTGCATATTATGATAAGATGGCCGATTTTGAAAACCAGGCATTTTATTTGAAAAAGAATGTGCACATTCAGGATTCCCTGGAAGTAAACGAAGCTTCACTCAAAAAGCAGCAGCTAGTGGCTATTGTGGGCAATGAAGACCTTGTTAATTCTCGCAGGATGATAGACCAGCAGAAATTGGAGATGGAACGTGCACGAAGTGAAATGCAGGCGCAGGACGAACGTATTAACCTGGTTTTTATCTCCCTTATATTTACTTTATTGGGTTTTGCGGGTCTTGTTTATGCCTATTTAAAAAGTATAAAGAATCAGCGACTTATTGCTGAACAGAAGCATATCATTGAAAACTCGTTGGTTGAAAAAGATTCCTTATTAAAGGAAATTCATCACAGGGTGAAGAACAATCTTCAAATGGTATCAAGTCTCCTGAGTCTTCAAACGAAAAACACCAGGAGCAAAGCGGCCATTGAAGCCCTGGAAGAAGGGAAGAGTAGGGTAAAGGCCATGGCCCTGATACATCAAAAAATCTATCAAACCGATGACCTTTCCGTTATAGAAATGCAGGGATATATTGAAAGCCTCGTAAACAGCGTGCAGTCGGTCTTTAAGAAGGGAGGCCATAACATAAATATTACGATAGATGCAGAAGGGGTGGAACTCGATATTGACAGAGCCATACCCTTTGGCCTTATTTTGAACGAATTGGTTTCCAATTCTTTTAAATATGCATTTCCGGAAGATAAGGAGAATGGTAAAATTTATATCCACCTTCGAAAAAATGGGGATCAGGGCTTTTTTGAATATACCGATAATGGCATAGGGTTGCCCGAGGACTCTGAGGAGCGGGCTAATTCTTCTATGGGAATTCGCTTAATGAACCGGCTGGTGAATCAGTTGCAATCTACCCTCAATATTGATAAATCTGCGGAAGGAGTTCGTTTTTGGTTCAATTTTAAATAAATTAGAGCCATCAATGAATCCCTTATGAAAATTACTTTTCTCGGTCATGCCACTTTATGGATAGAATTTGACCAATACTCACTTCTAGTAGATCCATTTATTACTGGTAATCCCAAAGCATCGGGCGCCATAAAAATAAAGGATCTGAAACCCGATTTTATTCTCCTGACCCATGCCCATCAGGATCATATCCTGGATGTGGAAGAAATTGCAAAGAATGCAAAGCCATTGATCATAAGTAATTATGAAATAGCCATGCATTATGAAAAAAAGGGATTTACTGCACATCCTATGAATCACGGGGGTAGTTATTCCTTTGCATTCGGGAGGTTAAAATATGTGCAGGCAGTCCATACTTCATCTTTTCCGGACGGATCCTACGGGGGGCAACCAGGAGGATTCCTATTGGAAGCCGGTGGAAAAAATATCTATATTGCCGGAGATACTGCTCTGACCATGGATATGAAACTTATACCCATGCAGCTGAAATTAGACATGGCTATTTTGCCTATTGGAGATAATTTCACCATGGGATACGAGGATGCGGTCATAGCTGCAGATTTTTTAGAATGCGACAGCATACTGGGGTACCATTACGATACCTTTGGTTATATCGAAATTGATCATAAAAAGGCCAAAAAGGCATTCGATGATGCCGGTAAAAGCTTGTATTTATTGGCTATCGGAGAATCCATTGCCATTTAATCACACCACGTCGCTTCGCAAGACTACCTTGTGCAAAAGCTTGGGAAAAAATCTTTTTAGGTAGATACCGGAAACTTCTTTACCGCCAATATAAACTTCAAATTTACGATGAGCCATGGCATGGATCATTTTTTTGGCAAATAATTCTACAGGCATTCCTTTACCGGTCGCGTGATCATTTTTTTGCTGAAGAGTCCCATCCGCCGT
>CALZFZ010000063.1 GCA_945786965.1 uncultured Muriicola sp.
ACGAGGTCGTCCTTGGGTTGAAACTTCACATGCACATGCTCTTGTAACGACGTTGAAAGAGAAATGCCTTTGTAATCGGCCTTTACGGGATACCGCTTGTGATTTCGGTTCACCAGCACGGCTGTTTTTAATTGCTTTAAAGGTGTTTTAAGAAAATGGTGTACCCCATAGATCAATGTAGAACCTGAATTCAATACATCATCTACCAATACGACAGACTCATTTGCATAATCCGATTCGGTCAGTGAAGTCGTTACACCACTTTTCAAGGGATTCTTTTTGTCCATGGAAACCTTACACAATTGTATGTCGGCCTCTGTAATAGTTCGCAAAACCCGTTGTATTTTCTTCGCAAAATCCAAACCACCCCCATCAATACCGGCAATGATGATCTTTTTCTCATCTACATTGGCCTCATAAATTTGATAGGCGATACGCCTTATGATATGTTGTATTTTGGCGTGTGAAAGTATTTTGTTTTGCATGGATCACATTTATTTCTTCTCAAAGATAAAAAACAGTTCATTACCTTGTCTGGCAGGAATGGAATTGTACGCACGTTCCAGGGTTTTTATCTTAAAAAATGGGGTGAACAAGGATTTGTACTCATCGACTGAACCCCCAAAAGGCGGACCATTTTCCGTAAGGGGAAAATCGAATAAAAGTCCGGCCAGCAGGCCACCCTTTTTTAAAAGTTCCTTCATCCGTATCACATATCGGGTTCTGTCTTTGGGTAGCAATGAACAAAAAAAGGTTTGTTCCAGAATAAGATCGAATTTGTGGAGGTCCAGCTTAAAAAAATCCCCAATGATGAGTTGATCTTCAGGGACACCGGGGTTTCTATGTTTAAATACCTGTAGGGGTTTTAACGCGATATCGACAATAAAAATATTCCTAAACCCATTTTGAAATAAATATTCGGCCTCATACCCCTTACCCGCACCCGGGATCAGGATCTTCAATTCTTTATTGTCCAGCTGGTCAATGTATTCCTTGATAGGGGTGCTAATGGCCCCGATATCCCATCCGAGGAAATTTTTGGCATATCTATCCTCCCAATATTCTTTATTCAGGCTCATCTAAATAATCATCAATAGTTCGGCGGTCTTTTTTGGTGGGTCTGCCTTCTCCCTTTTTTCGATAGTATTCCCTGGCCAGGCGCTGAAGTTCATCGTGTTGCAATGCTTCTTCAGGGGTGGTATCTATGCGGTACAAGCCTACCAGTTTTGCGCCAACCCTGCTATCGGGTATTTCGAGCACCGTAAGTTGATAATTGATCTGTTTCTTCCTGACTAGGATCTGGTCTGTTGGGAAAACATCGCGGGATGGCTTAACTACCTGACCATTTATCTGAACCTGACCTTTCTTACAGGCTTCCGTAGCCTGGTTACGGGTCTTGTAATACCGGGTGCACCATAAGTATTTATCAATGCGCATATGCAATCCAAATTCTTTGTTAAGTACTCTCGCAAAAATAGTGGAAAATTGTATCTTGCGGGCTTTAAAAGGAAAGCTATGCAAATGAGAAAGGTCATTCTGGCAATGACTGTATTTGTTTTTATAATGTCATGTAAGAAAGATGATGGTCCGAATATTGAGTCAATTCCACCGCGATTGTTAAGTGAAGTTGTCACAGAAGATGCCGCTGATATACAGGCATATTTGGAAACCCACTTTTATAATTATGAAGATTTTGCCAATCCGCCTGCGGAATTCGATTATTCCATTGTTTTGGATACCATAGCCGGTGCAAATGCGGATAAAACCCCTTTGATAGGACAAGTGGAGTCCTTTACCGTTATGGTATCCTCAGAAGATTTTGGTCTTGACGCTAACGAAACTATTGCTCATACGCTCTACTACCTGGTTGCCCGGGAAGGAGTTGGTGGAGAACCAACGGCCGCGGATTCTACATTTATTAAGTATGAAGGTTCACTACTAAATGGAAATCTTTTCGATGCCACGCCGACCTATACCTGGCAATATTTACCATTTTTCTTGAGGGGATATTCCCAGGCATTGACAAAATTCAAAGTAGGCAATACTATCGTGGAAAATCCTGATGGAACAACCCAAATCACGAATAGTGGCCTGGGGGTCATCTTTTTACCTTCCGGACTTGCCTATTTTAATGGTAATACCGGTGGAATTCCTTCTTATTCGCCATTAATTTTTAAGATCGATGTTGGCTTATATATCCCTGATACGGATTATGATGGGGATGGAATTCCTTCTATTATGGAAGATCTGAACGAAGACGGCGATGTAACTAATGACAACACGGATAAAGAAGAAGAAAATAGGTTACGATCTCCAGAATTTCCAAATCATTTAGATCCGGATGATGATGAAGATGGCATCCTTACCAAGGATGAAATTGTTGTAGACGCTCAGGGAAACATCAGCTTTCCGGATGACGATAATGATGGAATCCCTAATTACTTAGATAAGGATAGTTGAAAAATATATGAGAATTGCATATAAAAAAAGCCCTGATGAATCAGGGCTTTTTTATTTGATCATTTTGCAAACCTATAATTTCAAAGAGAAACTTAAAATGAGTTGATCGGGCCTTGTATCAATCCTGCTTTCCCCAATCGTAGTGATATTTGTATTGATAAAGCGTCCTTCATTTTCGCTGAATCCTCGTTCGTACCGCAGGTCAATACCCAGCATTCCGAGATTAACTCCGGCACCAATATTGACCCCTACCGAAAAATCGTTTTTTACATCGTTGATAGTAATCCCATCATATTCCGTATCCAGGATGTATTGAAAAGCAGGCCCGGCAAAAACATGTAAAGGGCCAATTACCTTTGCCCCAAGTAATACCGGAACATCTAACTTGCTCATTTTGAATTCATCGCTGTCGTAATCCGATTTCGTTTTGGTGTATACCAATTCCGGCCGCACGTAAACCCTGGTACCTATCTGACCAAAGAATCCTATATGGTAGCCCACATTTCTATCGGGATTTTCGGCGGCTGCGCTGGCAGATTCAAAATAATCGCCATTGGCATTGTAGTTTAATCCGGCTTTTATTCCAAATTTAGAGTCGACTTGCGCATAGGTAAATGTACTGAAGGCAGCAAAAGCCACCATAAGAAGTGTTTTTTTCATAATGTGTTCTTTTTATGGCAATAGGGATATCAAAAACGATACCATTCCTTATGCCTTTCTTTTTAACACCTGATAAACGGCCTTCTCTATAGCTTTATTGTTTAGTCCGTATTTTTCCATTAATTGCGCAGGAGTACCGCTCTCACCGAAGGTATCTTTGGTAGCAACAAACTCCTGTGGCACAGGATGATGCGTGGTAAGTGTCCTGGCAACACTTTCACCAAGGCCACCCAGAAAATTGTGTTCTTCGGCTGTAACAACACAGCCTGTTTTACGTACCGATGTAAGCAGGGCCTTCTCATCGAGTGGTTTTATTGTATGGATGTTGATCACTTCGGCAGAGATCCCATTATTTTCAAGTGCTTCGGCGGCGATTAACGCTTCCCAAACCAAGTGGCCCGTTGCTATAATGGTGACATCGGTACCTTCATTAAGCAGTACGGCCTTGCCGATCTCAAACTTCTGGTCTACCGGGGTAAAATTAGCTACTTTAGGTCTTCCAAAGCGCAAATAGACAGGACCATGATGATCCGCAATGGCAATAGTAGCAGCTTTGGTTTGATTGAAATCGCATGTATTAATAACGGTCATGCCTGGTAACATCTTCATGAGGCCAATATCTTCCAGGATTTGATGTGTGGCACCGTCTTCCCCTAAGGTAAGCCCCGCATGGGAAGCACATATTTTTACATTTTTATGCGAATAGGCAATAGACTGCCGTATCTGATCATAAACCCTACCCGTGGAAAAATTGGCAAAAGTCCCTGTGAAAGGAATATAGCCCCCAATGGTGAGGCCGGCCGCAATGCCCATCATATTCGCTTCTGCGACCCCAACCTGGAAGAAACGTTCGGGATTTTCCTCAATAAATTTGTCAATTTTTAAAGAGCCTACCAGATCCGCACACAAGGCCACAACTTTAGGGTTGGTTCTCCCCAGTTCAGTCATTCCAGCCCCATAGCCACTTCTAGTATCCTTTTTCCCTTGATCTGTATATTTTTTCATGCTTTTACTTTGAAAATACGCTTAATAGTCACCTAATGTTACGGGATTTTGATCCAGGGCAGTCTTTAATTGTTCATCGTTGGGCGCTTTGCCATGCCAAGCATGGGTGTGCATCATAAAATCTACGCCATTCCCCATTACGGTATGCATAATGATACATACTGGTTTTCCTTTACCCGTCCTCTTTTTCGCTTCTTTTAGCGTATGCATGATAGCCTCCAAATTATTACCTTCCTTTAGTTCCAGAACATCCCACCCAAAGACCTTGAACTTGGCACCCACATCTCCCAACGGCATTACTTCTTCTGTTGGCCCATCAATTTGCTGCCCATTTCGGTCTATTGTGGCAATTAGGTTGTCTACTTTATTGCCTGCTGCAAACATAATCGCCTCCCAATTCTGGCCTTCCTGCAATTCTCCATCTCCGTGCAGGCTATAGATGATATGTTTATCACCATTGAGCTTCTTCGCCAGGGCCGCCCCGATGGCAACTGACATCCCTTGCCCCAATGATCCGGATGAGATTCGAACACCCGGTAGCCCTTCATGTGTAGTAGGATGTCCCTGTAACCTTGTATTTATTAATCGAAACGTATTCAATTCGTCGATTGGAAAATAACCCCGTCTTGCAAGAACACTGTAATAAAGTGGCGAAATATGGCCGTTGGAAAGGAAAAACAGATCTTCCCCAATACCATCCATATCAAATTTTTCCTTTAAGTTCAATATTTCATAATACAGCGCCACCAAAAATTCTGTGCACCCCAAAGATCCCCCGGGATGACCTGAATTTACTTTATGTACCATCCGCACAATATCCCGGCGTACCTGTACTACAATATCCTGTAATTCCTCCATGTTAGACATCCTTAATTCATTGTTAATTGGGCCCAAAAGTAATGGCAATCTTTTGCTTCTACAACTGGAGTTATAATATTTTATTAACGAGGGGAGCACCTACTTAACTTTATTTTTTTGTTAAGGAATTTATGTGTGAGGGATGCCTATCTTTGCGTACTTAAACAGGTATTTGCAATTTAAATTACAACATACAGACCCCAGTACCAAGGCACGGGCCGGTGAAATGATAACAGATCATGGCGTAGTTAAAACCCCCATTTTTATGCCTGTGGGGACTGTAGCCTCCGTTAAAGGCGTACACCAAAAGGAATTAAGAGAAGAGATAGATCCCGATATTATTTTGGGAAACACGTACCACCTGTATTTGAGGCCTTCTACTTCTATTTTACAAAAGGCCGGCGGACTCCATAAATTTATGGGATGGGACCGGAACATCCTGACGGACAGCGGTGGTTATCAGGTATATTCCTTATCGGCCAATCGGAAGATCAAAGAAGAAGGGGTTAAATTTAAATCCCATATAGACGGTTCGCTACATTGGTTTACGCCGGAAAATGTGATGGAGATCCAGCGTACCATAGGGGCCGATATCATCATGGCTTTTGATGAATGTACGCCCTATCCTTGTGAATATGAGTATGCAAAACAATCCATGCGTATGACGCATCGGTGGTTAGACCGATGCATGCAACACCTGGAAAAAATACCCTTACAATATGGATATTCGCAAAGTTTCTTTCCAATAGTACAGGGTTCTACCTATAAAGACCTTCGCAAACAATCAGCAGAATATATTGCCGGTGTAGGGGCGGAGGGCAATGCCATAGGTGGACTCTCGGTAGGGGAACCTGCCGAGGAAATGTATGCCATGGCCGAAGTGGTTTGTGATATTTTGCCGGAAGATAAACCGCGCTATTTAATGGGCGTGGGAACACCAATCAATATTCTGGAGAACATAGCACTGGGAATCGATATGTTCGATTGTGTAATGCCCACCCGGAATGGAAGAAATGGGATGCTGTTTACAGCCCATGGAACCATCAATATCAGGAATAAGAAGTGGGAGGACGATTTTTCACCGATCGATGAAAATGGGCCTACCTTTGTGGACAGGGAATACAGCAAGGCTTATTTAAGGCACCTTTTTGCGGCCAATGAATATTTAGGAAAACAAATTGCCACTATTCACAACCTTGGATTTTATCTTTGGTTGGTGCGGGAGGCAAGAAATCATATTTTAGCAGGTGATTTTGCTAGCTGGAAGGCCAGTATGGTGAAACAAATGGATAAGCGATTGTAATTTGAAGATACTCGATACCTATATCTTAAAGCGCTATCTCGTAACATTCGGGATGATGCTTTTATTGTTCATACCGATTGGGATCATGCTTAACCTGGCGGAGCAGATCGGGAAAATGATCGATAATGAGGCACCTCTGAATGAGATCATGATCTATTACATGAATTTTACCATCTATATCGGTAATTTACTTTTTCCAATTTTTCTTTTTTTATCGATCATCTTTTTTACCTCCAAATTGGCAAACAATACAGAGATTGTTGCCATTCTTAGTTCGGGGGTATCATACAACAGGTTTTTGAGACCCTATTGGATCGGGGCTTCCCTCGTTGCAGTCCTGATGTTTTTTATGGCGATGTTTATTGTACCCAATGCCAGTGTGGGATATCATGAATTTAAATTCAAATACCTGAAAAAGGGAAAACAGGATAGGGTTACCAGCAATATTTTTAACCAGCTCAATGAGAACGACTTTATTTATGTTAGCAGTTTTGATCCCGAACGACAAATCGGGTATAATTTTACATTTGAGCACTTTGGCGATAACAATCAACTGGAAGAAAAAATCTCGGCAGGCAATATCCGCTGGGTACCTAAAGACAGCGTGTATAGATTAACAAGTTATACGAACAGGAAACTGGTCGGAAATGAGGAAATTGTTGTTACCAAACGAAGATTAGATACTATTTTCAATTTTAAAATAGACGATCTTACCCCGGTATCCTATGTCGCAGAGACTAAAAATTTATTTGAATTAAACAAGTTCATTGATACCCAGAGAAAGAAGGGCGCTTCCAATATCAACACCTACATTCTTGTAAAGTATAAACGATGGGCCTTACCCCTTGCCGCTTTTATTTTGACGATAATTGGGGTGGCTGTTTCTTCTGTGAAGCGAAGAGGGGGCATGGGTGTTAATTTGGCCTTTGGGATAGGGGTAGCCTTTATCTACATCTTTTTTGATAAGGTATTCGGCACGCTGGCCGAGCAATCCGGATTCTCACCTTTATTGGCCGTTGTAATCCCCAACCTTGCCTTTGGGGTTTTAGCAATTTATCTATTGCAACATGCCAAGCGATAACCTAAAAAATTATTTACACCTTCATTTTATTGTATTTATTTGGGGATTCACCGCCGTACTTGGGAAGCTAATTTCCATTGATGCCCTGCCATTGGTATGGTACAGAATGTTGTTGGCGGCCATGCTAGTTCTTGCGTATATTGGGATTAAAAAATTCTCATTAAAGACTTCTCTAAAAACATCTCTGATCCTGGTGGTAGCGGGGATTACCATTGCACTCCATTGGATCACTTTTTTTACAGCCATTAAAGTATCGAATGTATCTGTAGCTCTGGCGACTATGGCAACCGGGGCTTTTTTTGGTTCTTTGCTCGAACCCCTCTGGTACGGCAGAAAAATCATTGGGTATGAGGTGATTTTCGGACTGATCGTGATCATTGGATTATTATTTATTTTTAACGTGAGTACGGAATATACGTTGGGTATCGTTTTGGCTTTAGTATCCGCTTTGCTTGGGGCTGTTTTTACCTTGATAAATGGCCAACTCATCAAGACACATAAACCATCGTTAATATCATTTTATGAGCTAAGCAGCGGGATGGTCTTTATCACTATTTACATTCTTTTTCAGGCTGGTTTTACACAGGATTTCTTTCAATTATCACTGGCAGACTGGGGCTATTTGGCAATTCTGGCTTCCTTATGCACGGCCTATGCTTTTATTGCTTCGGTAAAAGTAATGCGCTTTATAAGTCCCTATACGGTCCTCCTAACTGTAAACCTCGAACCGATCTATGGGATCTTTCTGGCGTTCATCATCTTTAGTGAAAGTGAAAAAATGAGCGCTATGTTTTATATAGGGGCGGTAATTATTTTGCTCACCGTTGTTGCCAACGGAATTTTAAAGCATCGGGCAACATTAAAAAGCAGGAGCTGAAGGGGAAGGTTCCCATTAATATTTTATATTTGTCTGCCTAATCAACTAAACTCAGAGACTTCATGGAATATTTAGATTTTGAACTCCCGATCAAAGAATTGGAAGAGCAATTGGAGAAATGTCAGATTATTGGCGAGGAAAGTGATGTAGACGTTACAGAAACCTGCAAACAGATCGAAAAAAAACTTTCTGTGACCCGAAAAGAGATTTATAAAAACCTTACAGCCTGGCAGCGGGTACAATTATCCAGGCATCCCAACAGGCCGTATACCTTAGACTATATTAGGGCCATTTGCGGTGAAACCTTTTTAGAATTGCATGGAGACCGTAATGTAAAGGACGATAAGGCCATGATAGGCGGTTTAGGGAAGATCGGGGATCAGAGTTATATGTTCATTGGCCAGCAAAAAGGCTATAACACCAAAACCCGACAATTGCGAAATTTTGGAATGGCCAACCCAGAAGGATACCGCAAGGCATTGCGCCTTATGAAATCTGCTGAGAAATTTGGGGTCCCGGTAGTTTGTCTTATCGATACCCCGGGGGCATATCCTGGGATTGAGGCCGAAGAACGCGGACCGGGAGAAGCTATCGCCAGGAACATCTTTGAAATGACCCGATTAAAAGTCCCCATTATTGTAGTTATCATCGGAGAAGGGGCTTCCGGAGGTGCATTGGGGATTGGGGTAGGTGATAGGGTATTGATGTTGGAAAATACATGGTACTCTGTAATATCGCCAGAATCTTGCTCTTCCATCCTTTGGAGGAGTTGGGAGTATAAGGAAATCGCGGCCGATGCCTTAAAACTTACGGCCATCGATATGAAAAAATTAAAACTTATTGATGAAATTGTAAAGGAACCCGAAGGAGGTGCCCATTCCAATCGTGAGAAAACATTTGAGATCGTAAAAAACAAAATTGCGAAGCATTATGAAGAACTCAAAAAGTTATCACCAAAAGATTTGGTTCAACAGCGTATGGATAAATATGCCAATATGGGGGTATTTAACGGGTAAACTACTGGGTTAAAAGGATAAAGATAAACCGAAGAATTCCCACTTCGGTTTTTTTTAGTTATCAACACAAATTCGTAACTTATCAACACCCGAATTGTTGATGAACGGTTAATATCACAATTCCAAAATAAAATGGTACCTTAAGGTTAATGCATACTTTAGCACTCATGGAGAAACCAAGTCCAGTTTTTGGCCATAAGATCGGAAAGGCCACCCTCATCAATCTTGAAAAAGGCAAGATACCACCTCAAGCTGTTGATTTAGAGGAAGTTGTGCTGGGAGCGATGATGATCGATAAGAAGGGGGTCGACGAGGTTATTGACATTCTCCACCCCGATGTTTTCTACAAAGATGCCCACAGGCACATATACGAAGCTATTTATAAGCTGTTCGAAAGTTCGGAACCAGTAGATTTATTAACCGTTTCGGCCCAATTAAAGAAGGAAGGACATCTAGAACTTGTAGGGGGCGATTTTTACCTTATAAAACTGACTCAAAAAGTAGCTTCTTCGGCTCATATTGAATTTCATGCAAGGATCATCCTTCAGAAATATATTCAACGTAGTTTAATAAAGATTTCAAGTGAGATCATTGAAGATGCTTATAATGAGTCTACTGATGTTTTTGATCTGTTAGACAATGCGGAAGCCAAATTGTACGAGGTTACGCAGGGTAATTTAAAACGATCCGCAGAAACTGCCCAAAATTTGGTCATCCAGGCCAAAAAGAAAATTGAAGAAATCTCCAATAAAGATGGATTAAGTGGTATTCCTTCTGGATTCGACAAAGTAGACCGATTAACTTCGGGGTGGCAGCCCAGTGATCTGATTATCATTGCAGCCCGACCTGGTATGGGTAAAACTGCTTTGACCCTTTCTATGGCGCGGAATATGGCCGTAAATTCAAATATTCCTGTTGCGTTCTTTTCCCTGGAGATGTCCTCAGTTCAATTGATCACCCGATTAATTTCCTCGGAGACCGGCCTATCTTCAGAAAAACTTCGAACAGGTCGACTAGAAAAACATGAATGGGAACAGCTGAATGTAAAAGTAAAAGCCCTGGAAACGGCTCCATTGTTTATTGATGATTCTCCCTCACTTTCAATTTTTGACCTTCGCGCAAAGGCCAGACGTCTTGCTTCACAACATAATATAAAACTGATTGTATTGGATTATTTGCAATTGATGACCGCCGGGGGAAGTCAAAAAGGAGGAAATCGGGAACAGGAAATATCTATGATCTCCAGGAATCTGAAAGCACTCGCCAAAGAACTTAATATCCCTGTTATAGCGTTGTCTCAATTATCAAGGGCTGTGGAAACCCGGGGTGGGAGCAAACGTCCCATCTTATCCGATTTAAGGGAATCTGGAGCTATTGAGCAAGATGCTGATATTGTTTCTTTCATCTATCGGCCCGAATATTATAAGATAGATGAGTGGGACGATGAAGAACGGACACCAACTCAGGGCCAGGCCGAATTTATTGTGGCTAAACACAGAAATGGTGGTTTAGATAATATTAGGTTAAAGTTTATTGGCCAACTGGGTAAATTTGATAACTTGGATGACTTTGATTCTCCTTTCGAATTTCAATCCAAAATGAATGTCGATGGGGATAATCCGTTCCTTACAAAGAATCTTCCCAATGCGGATGAGGCTTTTGGAAGTACTATGAACGATAATCCAGATTTTGACCCGGATGAAAATGAGGTTCCTTTTTAGTAAATCAGTTTCTCTGCCAGTAATGTCATCTTGTTCCTTGTCTCTTATACAAGCGCCTGAATTATTACAGAAATCCCTGCATAGGGCTTCAAAAACACTTTTCATTTTTATCATTTTGATGGTCTGGTGTACAGGTTCCATGGCCTCAATGATACTGATTCCCATGGATGCTGAAAGCCAGAAAAATCATTTAAAAGCCTATGGAATTACGTATTGGGTACTTTCCAAACAACAAAAAGTACAATGGTTGCTAAATTACCGCGGGGGATCATTTTTACTTCCAGATGGTGAAAATATCCGTAAAGAGTGCCAAATTCGAGGAGTTTCATTTGAGATCCTATCCGACGGACAGGCGGGGGCTATCCTGGATGCCATAAGCAGTCCATCACAAAACCAGGAAGCTGTTATATTGGAAAAGGCACCGAAAATAGCAGTGTATTCACCCAAAGAAAACCAACCCTGGGACGATGCGGTTACCATGGTTCTTACCTATGCTGAAATACCCTATGCTACGGTATACGACGAAGAGGTGTTAGATGATCAATTGGCTTTATACGATTGGTTGCACCTTCATCATGAAGATTTTACAGGGCAGTACGGCAAGTTCTACCAGGGCTACAGGTCACAACCGTGGTATATTGAAGGGAAACTGAATGCGGAAAAGCTTGCCTCTAAATTAGGCTTCAATAAAGTTTCCGAAGAGAAAGGAGCCGTTGCCTTAAAGATAAGGAACTACGTTATTGGGGGTGGTTTTATGTTTGCCATGTGCTCTGCGACCGATAGTTTTGATATTGCACTCGCAGCACAAGGGGTAGATATTTGTGAACCCATGTTCGATGGTGACCCTTCAGAAGCGAATTACCAGAGCAAACTGGATTTCAGTAAAACCTTTGCCTTCGAAAATTTTACCCTCGAGCGTAATCCAATGCGGTACGAATTTTCGTCCATTGACATGACCAACAAACGTTCTAATGTTCCCAGAGAGTCCGATTATTTTTCACTAATGGATTTCTCGGCCAAATGGGATCCGGTACCAACCATGTTGTGTCAGAACCATACCAGCCTCGTCAAGGGTTTCATGGGGCAGACAACTTCTTTTGAAAGGGATGAAATTAAACCCATTGTGCTGGTTTTAGGCGAGAATAAACTCAATGGGGAAGCGCGGTATATCCATGGGATAAAGGGCAAAGGATTTTTTACTTTTTACGGGGGTCATGATCCGGAAGATTACCAACATAGGGTAGGAGATCCAAAAACGGAATTGGAGCTGCATCCAAACTCTCCAGGGTACCGACTCATACTGAATAATGTGTTGTTTCCCGCAGCAAGGAAAAAGAAGCAAAAGACCTAAGTTACACTAAGTAGTAATTCTTCGAGGATCTTTTCAACGCCAAAATCATTGTTACTTAGAGTGTGGTATTTGGCCGCTTTTAATACATTGGGATGCGAATTGGCCATGGCATAGCTATAGTCAGACAAAGCCAGCATTTCAAGATCGTTGTTATAGTCTCCAAAAACCAGCGTTTCTTTGCTGCTAATCCCCAGTTTTTCTTGAATTTTGTCTAAGGCAAAACCTTTATGGGCATTTTGATGTGAAATATCTACCCAGTGCTGTCCCGAAATTTTTACTTTTAATTCATTTTCAAATTGTTCAACAATTGGATAGATGTACTTTTCAGAACTGTCAAAATGATAAACGGCTATTTTCATGACTTCCCCTTCAAAATGGAAAAGATCATCCACTACCTCAAATTCAGTGTAGTATTCTTCAAGGACCGAAAGAAATTCCGGGGAAGTGCTCGTGACATATGCACTATTCCGTGCACATAGGACGGGGTACATTTTTGTAGTGTATTGAAATTTTTTAAGAATTGAATTTTTGGTAACTACATCTAGAGGGGTCGATACTATTTCCTGGGATCCGTACATTGCCAGGCCACCATTTTCAGCGATGATATAGATTTGATCCTTGATGGGTAATAACTTGGCAATAATACTGTTGTACTGCCTTCCACTGGCAGCTACAAATTCAATACCGCGTCCGCGAAGAGCATGGTATAACTCAAAGAAGCGCTCGCTCACTTCATGATTTGAGTTTAAAAGGGTACCATCCATATCAGTAACAACCAACTTTATCCCGGATAAATCCATCAACATCGTAATTTTAGGATACAAAGGTATTTTTATTGTTTAAATTGAGTACTACTTTATAGTAAGTATTGTTTCAATAAAAAAAGAATGGTTATGATAATGCTTCAAAAAGAAATTACATTGCCTCCTTTTAAACGGGGGATGCACCTTATTACAAATCGAATAATCCATGAGATGCCCGAAATAAAAGGAATAGTTATGGGCATGCTACAGGTATTCATCAAACATACTTCTGCCAGCCTTACCATAAATGAGAATGCAGACCCCACTGTTCGAGATGATTTTGAAAAACACTTAAATGTGATGGTGCCTGAAAATGCTCCTTACTATGTTCATACGTATGAAGGGGCAGATGACATGCCTGCCCACATAAAAGCATCGCTTATGGGTGCTACCGTACAGGTTCCCATCACTAATGGTTCTCTTAATCTGGGAACATGGCAGGGGATCTATTTGTGTGAACATCGAAATAGGGCGGGAGGCAGGCATTTGCTTATAACGATATGGGGTATGTAGCCAGAATACTATTGAATAAAATAGCGATAGCACACAAAAAGCTCCTTAGAATTTTCGAGGGGTTAATCGAGATATGATTTTAGTTTTATTTCTCATTGAAATTCAGTACTTTACGATGTATAACTAACTAAAATCACCCAAAATGAAAACAACTTTAAAATTATTTTTAGCGGCACTACTAATTCCTGTAGTACTCTTCTCACAGCAAACCGAGTCCCAGTATATTGAGTGGAGGGGCAATGACACCATAGCCAATGCCATGGTATGGCAGGGAATTGGGCATTACATGAATATTGAAAATGAAAAAGCCTATACTTTTTTTGAGGCTGCTGTTGCAAATGACCCTAGCTTGTTTGCTCCCCATGTAGTTTTAGCGAATTTATCCTGGGGCGACAAAAGAGAACATCATAAGGCCGAAGCCAACAAGTTGGTGGCAGGAAAAAATGAAGTATCACAAATGTTTGTGTCCTTGTTGGATGTGGATCGTCAAGCATCAGATGCGGCAGACCAAAGGCGTGCTATTTGGAAAAAAATGTATGAGCTTGCCTATGATGGTTCATTTGTAAATTATATCTATGCCAGGTCTCGCCAAGATGCTAAAGAACGAATCATGGAACTGGAAAAACTTGCTGCGAAACTGGAAAAGGCAGGAAGGAATAATGGTCATATACATAATATTTTAGGGTATACATATTATGCAGAAGGAGACAAGGTGAAAGCCAAAGCACATTTGGACAAATATTTGGAGTTATGGCCAAATGGGTATAATGCCTATGATTCAATGGCCGAATATTTTATGAATGAAGGCGATATGGAAAATGCTTTAGCTTACTATAAGGAGGCAAGAGAACATTATCCCGGTGCAATGAATGCCGCTAACAAAATAAAGGAGATCGAAGCAAAAATGGCTGATAAAAAACAAATCGAAAAATAATATATTATTTCACTGAGGATTACTCGCAAAACACAATTAAATTAAAAATCCCGCTTCTAAAGCGGGATTTTCTTTTACGAGATATGATTTAAACTTTATTTTACCTTATCTACAACGGCCTTAAAAGCATCCGGATGATTCATGGCTAAGTCGGCAAGAACTTTTCTGTTAAGTTCTATTTTGTTTGCCTTTACTTTCCCCATAAATTGTGAATAGGACATTCCGTGTAACCTGGCTCCCGCATTGATACGGGTGATCCAAAGGGAACGAAAATTTCTTTTCTTGGTCCTGCGGTCCCTGTATGCATATACCATTGCTTTTTCTACTGCGTTTTTAGCAACGGTCCAAACATTTTTACGTCTTCCAAAGTATCCTTTGGCCTGCTTCATGACCTTTTTTCTACGGGCTCGTGAAGCAACTGAATTTACTGATCTTGGCATTTCTTCTTTTGATTTTTTGTAGTAGGCGCCTTATGTGTATAAGATCTTTTATGGCCTAACTCCATGGTTAATACTAGTTACCGACTAATTGCAATTATTTTAATCGCAATTGTTGCTTAATGCTATTCACATCAGATTGGTGTACTAATCCAGAATGTGTTAAGCGCAGCTTTCGCTTTTTAGACTTCTTCGTTAGAATGTGGCTCTTAAAAGCATGCTTTCTTTTGATCTTACCGGAACCCGTTAGCTTAAACCGCTTTTTGGCACTGGATTTTGTTTTCATTTTAGGCATTGTTCCTATTTCTTTATTATTATCTCGCTTCTTGTAATCTTATTTTTTTGTCTTGGGGGCAATGAACATCGTCATCCGTTTTCCTTCCAGCCTTGGCATTTGTTCTACTTTCCCATATTCTTCCAGCTCCTGGGCTAGCTTAAGCAGCAATATTTCCCCTTTGTCCTTATAGACGATAGACCTTCCTTTGAAAAACACATATGCCTTTAATTTAGCTCCTTCCTTCAGGAATTTCTCGGCATGCTTCTTTTTAAATTCGTAATCATGGTCGTCCGTATTGGGACCAAATCTAATTTCTTTTACGATTACTTTGGTGGCCTTGGCCTTCATCATCTTTTCGCGCTTCTTCTGCTCGTAAAGAAATTTCTTGTAATCAATAATTTTACAAACGGGTGGATCTGCTTTGGGTGAGATCTCTACCAGATCCAAACCCAATTCCTCCGATTTGATCAATGCTTCCCTTGTGGGATATACTCCAATTTCTACATTGTCTCCTACCAAACGAACGTTCGGAGATAAAATCTTTTCGTTGATTTTGTGAGGGTTTTTATTTTCCCTCCTTGGTTGGGGCTTAAATCTTCTTCGTATTGCTATGGCTGCTTCTTTTTAATTAAACTTTATTTTTACTGTTAAAACGACTTTAAGGTACTATTTATTTCGTTTTCGACCAAGTTGGTAAAATCCTCAAGGGAAATCATTCCCAGATCTTCGCCTCCATGTCTCCTTACAGATAAGGTACCTTGTTCTTCTTCATTTTCGCCAACGATCAGCATAAATGGAATTTTATTCATTTCTGCTTCCCGGATCTTTTTCCCTACCGTTTCATTTCTCTTATCAACGAGCGCGCGAATTTCGTGATTTTCTAGGGATTTTAAAACTTTTTCAGCATATTTTTCATGTTTCTCACTGACGGGCAGTACAATAGCCTGATCGGGGATAAGCCATAGCGGGAAATTACCTCCGGTATGTTCCAATAACAGTGCAATAAATCGTTCCATACTGCCAAAAGGCGCCCTGTGTATCATAACCGGCCTATGGAGCTCATTATCGCTTCCTTTATAGGTTAAATCAAAGCGCTCCGGAAGGTTGTAATCTACCTGGATAGTACCCAGTTGCCAATTCCTTCCCAATGCATCTTTCACCATAAAATCAAGCTTGGGTCCGTAAAAAGCCGCCTCACCCTGTACTATCTCATAATCAAGGCCTTTTTCTTCGGCAGCATTGATAATGGCCTGTTCTGCCTTTTCCCAATTTTCTGTTGCCCCAATGTATTTTTCGGGTTTATCCAGATCGCGTACAGAAACCTGGGCTGTAAAATTATCGAACCCCAAAGATCCCAACACATAAAGCGAAAGGTCGATCACATCTTTAAATTCCTGATCCAACTGTTCCTGGGTACAGAAAATATGGGCATCATCCTGCGTAAAACCTCGCACCCTGGTAAGACCGTGTAGTTCACCACTTTGCTCATAGCGGTATACTGTTCCAAATTCGGCATAACGCTTGGGTAATTCCCGGTAACTAAAAGGTTTTGCGTTATATATTTCGCAGTGATGCGGGCAATTCATGGGTTTTAATAAAAATTCCTCATCTTCCTTTGGAGTGTGCATGGGTTGAAAACTGTCTTCCCCGTATTTGGCATAATGGCCAGACGTTACATACAGTTCTTTTTGACCTATATGGGGCGTAATGACCATCTCATAGCCTGCTTTTTTCTGAGCCTTTTTTAAGAACTGTTCAAGGCGTTCCCTCAAGGCGGCTCCTTTCGGTAACCATAAAGGCAGACCCTGCCCCACTTTTTGTGAAAATGTGAACAATTCTAACTCCTTTCCTAATTTTCTATGGTCCCGTTTTTTGGCCTCTTCCAACAATGCAAGGTATTCGGTAAGGTCTTTTTGTTTAGGAAACGAAATTCCATAAACACGTGTTAACTGAGGATTGTTTTCATCGCCTCTCCAATAAGCTCCGGCTACACTCATTATTTTCAAGGCCTTTATAAAACCAGTGTTGGGGATATGGCCACCTCTACATAGGTCGGTAAACGTATCGTGATCGCAGAAGGTGATTGTTCCGTCCTCCAAATTGGAAATCAACTCTATTTTGTACTCGTTGCCTTGTTTTTTATAAAACTGTAGCGCATCTTTCTTAGTGACCGATCGCATCTTGTATTCGTGTTTTCCCCGGGCAATCTCAATGGCCCGTTTTTCTATCGTTGGAAAGTCTTTTTCAGAAATAGCATGCTCTCCAAAGTCAATATCATAGTAGAAACCATTTTCAATGGCAGGGCCTATAGTGAGTTTTACCCCTGGATAAAGCTCTTCAATGGCCTGTGCCACTACGTGTGAAGAAGAATGCCAGAAAGCTTTTTTGCCCAGATCATCGTTCCAGGTGAGAAGTACCAATACACCATCTTCATTGAGGGGTGTAATCGTCTCAATAATTTCATCATTGAATTTTGCAGAAATAACATTTCTTGCCAGACCTTCACTGATATCCCTGGCGACATCGATGGGAGTAATTCCTTTTTTGTACTCTTTTATGGTTCCATCCGGAAGCGTAATTTTGATCATATTAACTACCATTTCACTGTAGACTCGCAAAGATAGTGTGTTGCATTGAAGCGGACAATAGCATTGTAAGACATTATTCCCTGCAATCTTATATAATTTTCAGAGGTACTATTGCCGAAGTTCCCTTCTGATTAAAATAGAACTAGTTCTTTTTTCCAAAGAGAGAATCTACAACGGTTTTTATGCTATAAAAACCCATTCCAATGGCCGCAACGGCCAGTATAATACCAAGAATTAAAACAGCAATATAGAAAGGATGCTCTTGATTCTTAAAGGCCTGATAGAGTACAACAGGTGCTGTAAACATCAACGCCACGGTATATGCCAGATATTTTAGGCCTTTTAACAATAATTCCTTGTTTGTTCTCAATGGCGTGCAAAATTTAATTGGAATTAAAAGTACAAATTAACAACAATATCAATTCAAATGATAGTGTATAATCATATCTTATAGTTTTGAAGCTGTGTTCACTTTTGTATCTTTTATGTCGAATGAAAATAGTACTAATTCCAGATAAGTTTAAAGGGTCCTTAACCTCCAGGGAGGTAATCATGGCTTTGTCTAAGGGTATACGAAAAGCCGAAAGCGAGGCACAGATACACCATTTGATCGCTTCAGATGGAGGAGATGGGTTTTTAGATGCCGTAGCAAGCAATTTGAAGGTAGAAAAAATTTATTGCGATACACAGGATCCATTGGGTAGAAAAATACGTGCCCCTTATTTATTTAATCGGGAAAAGAGCGAAGCCTATGTTGAAATGGCCAAAGCCAGTGGAATGGTCTTACTTACCGAGCAGGAACGAAATCC
>CALZFZ010000064.1 GCA_945786965.1 uncultured Muriicola sp.
ATTCGGAAAAAGAAAGGCTTTTCTTCAAAGCTCTGTTCAAAGAGTTACTCACCCTGTTTACCTTACCCTTTAGTGAGAAAGAATTCGATTTTGGTTCGGATACTTTCTGGGCGCGCATTGCAGATCTAAGCCATCGGTACTCCAAAGACGAACATATTCGGAAAATGAACGGCAGCAGGGGCTCCAAACATTTTTTATACATCAACCGAACATTCTTTGGATTATACAACCTGTTGCATGATCTCAAGGCCAAAGTTGTAATCAACAACTATAAAAAATACCTTTAACGCAACCAGTCTTAATTGGTTCCGTCTTCAGTTACCTTTCCCTTGTTCTTCACATACTTTTCTAACCACTGGTCCTGTTCCCACAATAAATGCAGGATACTTTCCTTTGCCCTGTATCCGTGACTTTCCTTTGGGAGTAAAACCATACGCACCGTGGCCCCTAAACCTTTTAAGGCATTAAAATACCGCTCGCTTTGCATAGGATAGGTGCCGGAATTGTTATCGGCTACACCGTGTACCATCAATAAGGGTGTTTTCATCTTATCGGCATGCATAAAGGGGGACATGGTATAATATATTTCCGGAGCTTCCCAATAATTGCGTTCCTCGCTTTGGAATCCAAACGGGGTTAAGGTTCTGTTATAGGCACCACTACGTGCAATACCGGCGGCAAAAAGATCGGAATGGGAAAGCAGATTAGCCACCATGAAAGCCCCGTAACTATGGCCTCCAACAGCAACACGTTCCCTGTCTATATATCCTAAGGCATCTACTGCATCAATGGCTGCCTTGGCATTGTCAACCAGTTGTGTCCTGAAGGTGTCATTGGGTTGCTCATCCTCTTCCCCGATGATGGGGAAAGCTGCATCATCTAGAACCACATATCCTTTAGTTACCCAGTATACAGGAGATCCCCAATAGGGATACGTAAATTCATTCGGATTCTGTGTATTTTGAGAAGCACTGTTTTTGTCTTTGTATTCCCGGGGATAAGCCCATAAGATCATAGGCATTTTCTCTTTGGCGTTTGTATCGTATCCTACAGGTAAATACAACGTACCCGTAAGTTCCAGTCCGTCCTCTCTGTTGTAGCTTATGACTTCCTTATGTACATTTTGGATGCTTTTAAATGGGTTATCAAAAAAAGTGAGTTGCTGAGTTCCTTTTCGATTTTTAAGACTCTTGTAAAAATAATTGGGGTATTCACTTTTAGATTCTAAACGGACCAACAATTCATCTTTAGCCGCATTGTAGTCTATTAGGGATTCTTTCTGATTCGTTAGCTTCGATTGGTATAGCCTTTCTTTCTGTAAACTGGAAAGATTGAGTTGATCTACAAATGGAAATTGACCATTTTCTGAATAACCATCTCCGAGAAGGAATGCATTGCTCTTTGCATCCAGGGATAATACGTATGCTCCATTCTTGTTGCGTTTCAACACAAAGGAACCCGGATCGCTATATACGTCCTGATAATTTCGGTCATCTAGTATTTTAGGAGCAACCTGAGGTTTGGAAGGATTGAAAATATAGGTCTTAGTATTTCTGGTATTCCACCAATAATCCGTTGCAATGGCCACTTTATCTGTACCCCACTGAATATTATTAAATCGGTTGATCGTTTTTAAGAGGGAGGTGCCTTTTCCTGTAAATGGAGCCTCTAAGACAAATACTTCATCCCGGTAGGGAACGTCAATTTCAGGATTACCTTCATCCAGGGCTTCTACATACACCAGGGTTGCATCCTTGTCGTTGCGCCAGCTCACATCACGCATACCTTTTCTTTCTGCCATAAACCCCTTGGGAAGATCCTCAATCAAGGGAACCTGCAGAAGTGATGATACTAAACTGCCATCTTGCTTATAAATGGAGGTGGTAGAAGGGAATCTATAATAAGGAACTAAATAAGAGAAAGGCTTCTCAATGGTAATGACCATCACATATTCCCCATTGGGAGAAAAACTAATACTGCGATACATAGCGGGAGATTTCCAGGAGGTTTTGGTTCCGTCCAAGCCCACTTTATATAATTCTGAAATGGCCAGCTGTTCAAAATTGAATTCGTCATTCGGATTTTTAAGTAAGTCCTGGTACGTCCTATTTTGGGCTTTTTTGCCATCATTGGTAGAGATGGTTGGTCCGTCCGGAATCGCTTCTGCAACATCAATGAGCTCTTTTCTCGATTCCGGGAGCATCTTGACCAAAAGAGACTTTCCATCACTGAACCAATTGATCACATCGCGCAGGTTGGCATTTACAGTCGCTTCTGTTACTTTGCTTACTGTGGCAGATGCCAGATCTAAAACCCAAATTTCAACGCCATCCGGTGTTGTATTGGTAACTGCTACTTTTGACTCGTCCGGTGAAAAACTGAAGTTAGCAAGTCGTGGATTATCGGGTAACCCTTTTACCTGAATTGCTTCCCTGTCAGCAGGTTTTTTTATTTTTAAATTGTTGTAATAATTGGTGCGGCTCCCAATGTTGGTTTTGGGATTAATACGTAATCCGGCTAACCGTAATTCAGGTTCTGACAATTCCTGAATACTTTTATAAGCATCCCTGTAAAGTAATAACATAAATTCGCCGTCATCTGTAATGCGGACCGAAGGAGCCAAAGGTGCATTCACCAATTCTAAGATTTCTTCAGAAGGCTTTTGGTAGGATAATTTTTCCTGCGCAAATCCTATTGAAATAAAAAAGAGAAGGCATAGTGTAAGAATTTCTGTGTAAAGTTTACTGTAAGTTTTCATAGACACAAAGGATTGAAGAGTAGTACTAAATTTAAAAGTTACCTAAAATACAATGTTTTTAATTCTTATGCGACAGACGCACACTTTTTAAAGAACAAACTTTTTAAAAATCACTAGGCAAACTAGGCAATAATGGGTATTTTTAAAAACGACTATTGCAAAACTAAACTTAGCAGACCTTATCCTATTTGTTGTAGGACTTAAAATCACTTTATATGTATAATTCACGAATATCGGGACTTGGGTTCTTTGTACCCGATAATGTAGTTACCAACGATGACTTGTCCAAGCTCATGGATACTAGTGATGAATGGATTCAGGAGCGCACCGGTATCAAAGAACGCAGGCATGTGATCAGGGGTAAAGATACCACCACTTCTATGGGCGTGAAGGCCGCCAAAAAAGCCATAGTAAGAGCTGGTATTGACAAGGATGATATTGATTTTATCATTTTTGCAACCCTTAGTCCCGACTATTATTTTCCAGGTCCCGGGGTATTGGTACAGCGCGATCTGAAAATAAAAACAGTGGGTGCCCTCGATGTCAGAAATCAATGCTCTGGCTTTGTATATGCCATTTCGGTAGCAGACCAGTATATTAAAAGTGGAATGTATAAAAATGTTTTGGTCATTGGTTCCGAAATACATTCGGGAGGTCTCGATTTTACGACCCGTGGAAGGGGTATCTCGGTTATTTTTGGCGATGGAGCGGGTGCTGCCGTGCTCACTCGTGAAGAAGACCTTAAAAAAGGGATACTTTCTACTCACTTGCATTCTGAAGGACAACATGCCGAAGAACTTTCTTTATTGGCTCCGGGGATGGGGGGAAGATGGGTCACTGATATTATTGCAGACAATGACCCCAATGATGATTCATACTATCCTATCATGAACGGACAATTCGTCTTTAAGAATGCCGTGGTTCGTTTTAGTGAGGTTATTATGGAAGGTTTAAAAAAGAACAATTTAGAGGTCAAGGACATTGATATGCTAATTCCGCATCAGGCCAATTTGCGTATCTCCCAGTTTATTCAAAATCAATTTGGATTGACAGATGAGCATGTATACAACAATATCATGAGTTACGGGAATACAACGGCAGCTTCTATCCCAATAGCACTTACCGAAGCTTGGGAACAAGGGAAGATTAAAGAAGGCGATCTGGTGGTATTGGCTGCATTTGGGAGTGGTTTTACCTGGGGAAGCGTTATTATAAGGTGGTAGAAGATAGAATAATTACCGCTCGCTGTAAATATTACAGAACTTTTTAAAAAAACGAAACCCCGGCTCTTTGGCCGGGGTTTCTTTCATTGATAAGCTGTACTAAACACTAACCATTAACTATAAAAATACAGCTTGCTCAATGATTTATATCTTTGTCCTATACAAGAGACGAAATTTGTATGAGAAAGTTACAGTCCTTAACACACTTTAACATCCTGTTTGTGGTATGAAAAAAACATTAGTGTTTGGTGCCTCGCTTAAACCTTCCAGGTATAGTTATATAACCATTAAAAGGTTGGTTGAAGCGAATCTTGAAACAGAAGCTTTTGGCTTGAAAAAAGGGAGCGTATCCGGGGTACATGTAAAAACAGATGCTACCGATTTCAGGGATATTGATACCATCACGATGTATTTGGGTGCTGCAAGGCAAAAGCAGTATTACGATGCGATCATTGCACTTCGTCCAAAGCGTGTAATCTTTAATCCCGGGGCAGAAAACCCTGAATTTTATCCACTTTTGGAAAAAGAAGGCATTAAAGCAGAGGTGGCCTGTACCCTCGTTCTTTTAGCTACCGATCAATATTCCTAAGCACTTAAATCCTTTTTTCTGATTAGCAGGAGTCCGATAAAAGTGAGCAATCCATTAATGGGTAACAGTTCATACCCGATGGCATACCCACCTAAAAATTCCTCTGGGACGTTGGCCACTCCTATAATGATAAGTACTACTGCCAAGGCTACCACCCATACAAAGCGATCTTTGATCTGATGTTTTGTTAAAATACCAAAGGCAAAAAGACCCAGCAAGGGGCCATACGTATACGTGGCTACGGTCAGTAAACCATCAATGACGTTCCGGTCTAAGATATATTTAAAACTGATGACAACAAGTACTAAAAGTACACTCATCCAGATATGGGTCTTTTTTCGAACCGTCTTTTGCTGTATCGGGTCTTTCTTATCAATATTCAGGAAATCGACACAAAAAGAGGTAGTCAGTGAAGTTAAGGCACTATCTGCACTGCTGTATGCTGCTGCTATTAGCCCCAGGATAAAAGTTACTGCCACCGTTATACCGAGACCACTGTTAAGGGCAATCTCCGGGAATAGCAGATCCGACTTAGGGGCGCCGTCCATTAATGGGGTGGCTACCTGAAACGCATCGGCATAAATGAATAACAGCGCTCCTAATAGCAAGAACACAAAGTTTACAGCTATAAGTACAATACTAAAAGAAACCATATTTTTTTGAGCATCCCCCAGGTTTTTACATGTGAGGTTCTTTTGCATCATATCCTGGTCTAATCCCGTCATACAGATAGTGATGAACATACCCCCAAAAAAAGATTTTATAAAATGATTCTTTTCAAAAAAATCATCCGTAAAAAAGATGGTACTGTACTGTTTTAATTCATCCGAACCCAGGAACTCACTGAAACTCCAGCCTAATTTTTGGTTTATAAAATAGATTGATAACCCAACTGATACAAGCATAAAAAGCGTCTGTAGCGTATCGGTCCAGACAATGGTCTTGATCCCCCCTCTAAAAGTATAGATCCATATTAAAAGGATTGACAGTACCACTGTGAGCTCGAAAGGAATATTCCAGGCATCGAATACAAATTGTTGCAATACAATAGCTACAAGGAACAATCTAAAAGATGCACCCAACACCCTTGAAATAAAGAATGAAAGGGCACCTACTTTATAACTTACGATTCCGAACCGTTGCTTGAGATATTCATAGATAGAGGTAACATTGAGCCTGTAATAAATTGGCAACAGGATGAAGGCGATAACAAAATAGCCCACCAAATACCCAAAAACAACCTGCATATAACTAAATTCTGAGCTGGCCACCCAACCGGGAACAGAAATAAACGTGACTCCGGATAAGGAGGCTCCTATCATGCCGAAGGCAACCACGAACCAGGGAGACTGCTTGCCTGCTTTAAAGAAATCTGTGTTAGAATCGTTTCGCCCCGTGAAGTATGAAATAAGGACAAGTACCAGGAAATATGCACCAATAAGTAGCAGAATGTGTGTGGCCGTCATCCAAATAAATTTCGGACGCAAAGTACAAAAAGTAAAAATAGTATGTAATTTTGCCCATATGGATTTTTCTTCAAAACTTCTGGAAAATGCGGTCTATGAGATGTCTCAATTACCGGGAATAGGAAAACGTACCGCCCTGCGCTTGGTTTTACATCTGTTAAAACAACCTGAAGGTCAAACAGAACGATTGTCCAATGCGATCTTAAAGTTGCGTAGCCAAATTAAATTCTGCACAAATTGCCATAATATTTCCGATGTGGCACTCTGTGAGATTTGTGCGAATCCAAAACGAGATGAAACATTGGTTTGTGTGGTTGAAGATATTCGGGATGTGATGGCCATTGAAAATACAAGTCAATACAACGGACTCTACCATGTGCTCGGAGGTAAGATCTCTCCTATGGAAGGTATTGGACCTCAGGATTTGACCATCGATTCACTGGTAGAGAAAGCAAAAAAAGGAATCATAAAAGAACTCATTTTTGCCATGAGTTCTACTATGGAAGGAGACACTACTAATTTTTATATATACAAACAATTAAAGGACATTCCCGTAAATACATCAACAATAGCAAGAGGTATTTCGGTTGGGGACGAACTTGAATATGCCGATGAAATTACCTTGGGAAGAAGCATCATTAACAGGATCCCTTTTGAGAATTCATTAAAATCTCATTAAATTGATCTCTGCGATAAATTTAAAAATTAGGATAAAAAATTAGTATTTTTGCAAAATTATAGTTCTAAAAACCTCTGTTAATAAGAATATGTCAAAATTTGAATTAAAATTACCACAAATGGGCGAAAGTGTTGCAGAGGCAACCCTTACCACATGGCTTAAAGAAGTAGGCGATACAATAGAACTGGATGAGGCAGTTTTCGAAATTGCCACGGATAAGGTAGACTCTGAGGTCCCCAGTGAAGTGGAAGGTGTGCTGGTAGAAAAACTCTTTAACGTGGATGATGTTATTAAGGTAGGGCAGACTGTTGCCGTCATTGAAACCAATGGCACCGAAGAAGCATCAGCAGAGGAAAACGAAATTGAAGAAGCTGTATCTAAGGCACCGGAAGAAGCGGTGCAAACCATAGAGAAAAGTCTTGTTTCGGCCAAGGAAACCGTTTCAGCGCCTGTCCAGGATTACAGCAATTCGGAACGATTCTATTCTCCCCTGGTAAAAAATATTGCCAAGCAGGAAGGTATTTCTTTTGAAGAGCTCGAAGCCGTTGTAGGTTCTGGAAATGAAGGTAGGGTCACTAAAAACGATATTCTCGCTTATCTTGAAACCCGAAAACCAGCTTCTGTGAAAACTGAAGCCACGGTAGCGCAACCTCCTGTAAGCAGAAAAGTTGAGGAGCCTGTTTATAAAGCTTTGGAAACTCCGCATAAGGTAACGACGGCCCAGGCAGTAGGTGGCGATGAAATAATTCCAATGACGAGAATGGGCAAGTTAATTGCCCATCACATGATCCAAAGCGTGGCGACATCTGCGCATGTTCAAAGTTTTATCGAAGTAGATGTAACGAACATTGTAAACTGGAGGAACAAGGTTAAAGATTCCTTCGAAAAGCGAGAGGGCGAGAAATTAACATTTACGCCAATTTTCCTGGAAGCTGTTGCCATAGCGCTTAAAAAGTTTCCCATGGTCAATATTTCGGTGGAAGGAGATACAGTTATAAAAAAGAAGAACATCAATATAGGGATGGCAGCTGCATTGCCCGATGGTAACCTGATTGTTCCTGTTATCAAAAATGCCGACCAGCTAAACCTGGTAGGGATGGCCAAAGTGGTCAACGATCTTGCCAACAGGGCCAGGAATAACGCATTAAAACCCGATGAGATAAAAGATGGCACTTATACGGTAACCAATGTGGGTTCTTTTGGAAGTGTCTTTGGCACTCCAATTATTAATCAGCCACAGGTTGGTATCCTTGCCTTGGGCGCTATCCGTAAAATGCCCTCGGTCATTGAAACGAAAGAAGGCGATTTCATAGGCATCCGTAGCAAAATGTTCTTGTCTCATAGTTATGATCACAGGGTCGTAAATGGAGCTATGGGCGGGATGTTTGTAAAAGCCGTGGCCGATCACCTGGAAGCCTGGGATGTTAACCGGGAAATTTAAAGGAACCGTACATTCTAATTCCCTTGCTTACTAAAAACTATCTAAGCGTAAAACAAACCACGATGAATTTAAACCTAAGCAAACCCATTTGTTTTTTTGATCTGGAAACGACCGGCACCAATGTAGCCAAAGATCGGATCGTAGAAATTTCCATTTTAAAAATATTTCCCAATGGGAATAAGGAACATAAAACCTGGTTGGTAAATCCTGAAATGCAGATTCCCGATGAAGTAGTGGCCATTCATGGAATTTCGAATGAAAAAGTGGCCAATGAACCCACTTTTAAAGAATTGTCCAGGGAAGTATATAACTTCATAAAAGACAGCGATTTGGCTGGGTATAATTCGGATCGGTTCGATATTCCATTACTCGTCGAAGAATTGCTACGTTCAGAAATCGATTTTGATATGAAAAACATGGTTTCTGTAGACGTACAAACCATATTTCATAAGATGGAGCAGCGCACCCTGGTTGCAGCCTATAAATTTTATTGCGATAAGGACCTGACCCAGGCACACAGTGCCAAGGCAGATACCGAGGCAACCTATGAAGTGTTGCTCTCACAACTGGACCGTTATCCGGAATTGGAGAACAATATCAAAAAACTATCCGAGTTCTCTACACGGAAACAAAGCGTTGATTTTGCAGGATTCATAGGGTTGAATGAAGAGGAAGAAGAAATATTCACTTTTGGTAAACATAAAGGCAAAAGGGTACTGCAGGTATTGGAGGAAGAACCCGGCTATTTTGGCTGGATCTTAAATGCTGATTTTCCGTTGTATACCAAAAAAGTACTTACCCAGATCAAGTTGAGTAAACTCAACAATAAATTAAGTTAATTATCGTCTTTAATTTAGATCATGAAAATAATTTGTATTGGACGAAATTATGCAGAGCACATTAAGGAATTATCGAATGAAAGGCCTAAAGACCCGGTAATTTTTATAAAACCAGATTCCGCAGTACTTCCCAAAGAGCAGGATTTCTTTATTCCCAATTTTTCGAATGATATCCATTATGAGGTAGAAGTGCTGATAAAGATCAGGAAGGTAGGCAAGCATATCGATCCAAAATTTGCCCATAAATATTATGATGAGATAGGTCTGGGTATTGATTTTACCGCCCGGGATCTTCAGGCTCAGCTCAAGGAAAAGGGATTACCGTGGGAAAAGGCAAAGGGATTTGATGGCGCAGCAGTAATTGGTAAATGGGTGTCTAAATCAAAATTCAAGGATGTCAACAACCTTAATTTTAAATTAACAAAAAACCTGGAAGTGGTTCAAAACGGAAATACCGCACAAATGCTTTGGGGAATTGATGAAATTATAGCCTATGTGTCGCAGTTCTTTATGCTAAAAAAAGGGGATATTATTTTTACCGGAACCCCTTCGGGGGTTGGCAAAGTAAGTCCAAATGATTACCTTTCGGGAAGTTTGGAAGGAGAGGAAATGTTTACCGTAAAAATCAAATAAATGATATACAGTTTGGAGAAGTTAAATGATATGGCAGCGGGGGATGAAGACTTCATACTTTCGGTCATTTCAGTATTTTTGGAGGAGGTGCCTCAGGATTTGGAAGATCTTGAAAATGCCATTAATACGGGCGACTATGAAAATGTCTACAAACTTGCCCACAAAATTAAGCCGAACGTAGATCTGCTTGGTATGGAACAGACTCGCGCCATTGCCCTAGATATAGAGAACCTGGGTAAAAATAAAGAAAATAGCGCCGAAATAGAATCTAAATTCCCCGTTTTAAAAAAAGACATCCAACAAGTAATTTCAGAGCTTAGAAAAGATTTTGAAGTCTGATGCTTGCCGAAATAATTACTATTGGGGATGAAATTCTCATCGGTCAGATCGTAGATACCAATTCTGCCTTTATTGCCAGTGAACTCAATAAAATAGGAATATCTGTTTATCAGATCACTTCGGTACAAGACGATAGAAAACATATTTTAGAAGCATTGCATGAAGCCCGGTCACGGGCTCGTATTGTTTTTATCACAGGAGGGTTAGGCCCAACCAAGGACGATATCACAAAGCGCACCCTTTGCGAGTATCTGAATGACACCATGGTTCAAAACCAGGAAGTACTGGCGCACATCGAAGAGTTGTTTGAAAAATATATTTCAACACCCATTTCTGATATGAATAGGCATCAGGCAATGGTTCCTTCCAAAGCTCAGATCCTGCAAAATGATTATGGCACTGCACCTGGGATGTGGCTCGAAGAAAAAGACTGCTTATTTATTTCCCTGCCCGGGGTACCCTTTGAGATGAAGAATCTTCTCAAAAACCACGTATTCCCCAAAATAATCAAAACCTTTAAACGGCCTTATATAATCCATAAGACCATTATGACATACGGTCTGGGAGAAAGTGCCATCGCGGAGCGGATTGCAGGATGGGAAGCGGATTTACCGCCTTTTGTCAAACTAGCCTACCTTCCAAACCTTGGAAAGGTACGGTTGCGTTTAACCGCTAAAGGTACCAATAAGGAACCGTTGGAAAAGGCAATTAATAGTGCCACCAAAGAATTGTATACCATTATAGGAGATATTATATCTGGAGAAGAGGAGGCAGGTTCCCTTGAATCCGTGGTAGGCAAATTACTTACGGAAAAGAAACTGACCCTGGCAACTGCTGAAAGTTTTACCGGAGGCAAAATATCCGAACAGATCACTTCGATTCCCGGCGCATCTGCTTATTTCATGGGAAGTGTGGTGAGTTATGCCACACAGGCCAAAATAGACCTGTTGAAAGTGCCAAAAAAATTAATAGCGCAGAATTCTGTAGTAAGTGCTGAAGTTGCCATGGCAATGGCTAAAAATGTAAGGGAATTGCTAAAGGCTGATTTTGGTGTGGCAACGACAGGGAATGCCGGACCTGCCAAAGGCGATTCGGATGCCCCAATTGGTACGGTATATATTGCTATTGCTACAAAAGATAATGTGTACGCATCGGAATTTTCAATGGGAAATCACCGTACCAGAATCGTTCAAAAAGGTGTTCACAAGGCCTTGGAAATGCTGCAAAAAGAAATTTTAAAATTCTAAAAAAGATTTTTGTCCTTACGGTAAAATGACGTAAATTTGCATCCTGTTTAAAATTAAGTAAAAAAGAGCACCATGTCAAAAGTTTGCGAAATTACTGGGAAGAGGGCGATGTTCGGAAATAATGTATCTTTTTCGATCAATAAAACAAGAAGAAGATTTGACGTAAATCTATCTAAAAAGCGTTTTTATATTCCTGAGGAAGATCGTTGGATTACCTTAAAAGTTTCTGCCAGGGCTCTTAAAACCATCAACAAAAAAGGAATTTCTGCGGTGTTGAAAGAAGCACGTCAGAACGGAATACTGAAGTAATCCGGTTAAATAGTATATCATGGCTAAAAAAGGAAACAGGGTACAGGTAATTTTAGAATGTACGGAGCATAAGGAATCTGGGTTGCCAGGTACTTCAAGGTACATCACTACCAAGAACAAAAAGAATACTCCGGATAGATTAGAGATTAAAAAATTTAATCCTATTCTAAAACGTATGACAATTCATAAAGAGATAAAGTAAGAAACGATGGCAAAGAAGACAGTAGCAACCCTGCAAGGGAGTTCTAAGAGACTAACGAAGGCTATAAAAATGGTAAAATCACCCAAAAGTGGGGCATATACCTTTGTTGAATCGGTGATGGCACCAGAGTTGGTGAACGAGTGGTTGTCCAAGAAATAACAAACTGCTATAATACAATATTTAGGCCGCTCTCTTAAGAAAGCGGCTTTTTTAATTTCATATATTTGATCAAAGTAGTAAGAACCACACATGAGTTTATTTAAAAAAATATTTTCCTCTGAGAAAAAGGAAAGCCTGGATAAAGGTTTGGAGAAAACCAAAACAAGTTTTTTCTCTAAATTGGGAAAGGCTGTTGCCGGTAAATCGAAAGTAGATGACGATGTTCTGGATAACCTGGAAGAAGTTCTGGTAACCTCTGATGTAGGCGTGGAAACTACCCTTAAAATTATTGATAGAATTGAAAAAAGAGTGTCGCGCGACAAATATTTGGGAACGGATGAACTCAACGAAATTTTGAGGGAAGAAATTGCCGGCTTATTGTCCGAAACTCACGTAGGAGAGGATACAGATTTTAGTGTCCCGTCAGATAAAAAACCATACGTTATCATGGTTGTCGGGGTTAATGGGGTAGGCAAGACCACTACCATTGGAAAACTGGCCTACCAATTTAAAAATCAAGGCCTAAAGGTGGTTTTGGGAGCAGCCGATACCTTCCGGGCTGCGGCTATAGATCAGTTGCAGGTTTGGGCAGACCGGGTAGATGTACCTATCATCAAACAAAAAATGGGCAGCGATCCTGCTTCTGTTGCCTTCGATACTTTAAGTTCCTCAATTTCTCAAGGAGCAGATGTTGTCCTTATAGATACGGCCGGCCGATTGCATAATAAGGTAAATCTGATGAATGAGCTGGGAAAGGTGAAAAGGGTAATGCAAAAAGTGATCCCCGATGCCCCCCATGAGGTTTTGCTGGTACTCGATGGATCCACAGGTCAAAATGCCTTTGAACAAGCCAAACAATTTACCAAAGCCACAGAAGTAACCTCCCTTGCCGTGACAAAACTCGATGGAACAGCAAAAGGAGGGGTCGTTATTGGAATTTCTGATCAGTTTCAGGTGCCGGTCAAATATATTGGTGTGGGGGAGAAGATCGAAGACCTGCAGGTCTTCAATAAATATGAATTTGTAGACTCTTTTTTTAGTTGAAAGCGATCAGATTCATAACACTATTGATTTTGGTATGTATTGCCGATGCTACTTTTGGCCAGATAACACACCCCAAGCCCAGTCCCTTTTCAAGAATTGAACAAACCATAGGGTTATCTAATATTACGATCGAGTATTCCCGACCGGCAGTCAGGGGCAGAAAGTTGTTTGGCGAGCTGGTTCCTTACGGACGTATTTGGCGCGTTGGGGCCAATGAATCCACAAAAATTACCGTCGATTCTGAGGTAGACGTCATGGGAAATGTTTTGCCCAAAGGTACGTATGCGCTTTATGCATTTCCGGCAGCAGATTCCTGGGAAATTGTATTTCACAAAAATATAACCCATTGGGGAGACGGCCGCAAGGCCTATAACCAGGAAGAAGATGCTTTTAGAATCATTATAAAACCAGAAATCATCTCGGAATGGCAAGAGAACTTTCTCATATCCTTTGATAAAATAACGCACGACAGCGCTGCGATGCATTGGATCTGGGGCAATACCAGGATTTCAATCCCACTATCAGTGAATACCCATCAAATGATGCGCAATGAGATCGCCATCAAAATCAAGGAAAACCCATCAGCCCAAACCTATTATGAGGCAGGCCGGTATTTACAGGAACAGGGAATTGACTATCCAATAGCCCTGGGGTACCTAAACAAAGCGCTCCTGTTAGGGGGTGATACCTATTACTTTCATCGTGTGAAATCGCTTGTGCAAGCAGCCTTAAAGGACTATACGGGAGCCATTGAATCTGCCAAAAGATCATTGGTTTTGGCGCAGGCCGAGGAAAAAGACGAATTTGTCCGTATAAATAAAATTAATATTAGAAAATGGGAAAAATTAAAATAAATCAAACGGCGTATGTATGTTTTTATGTAGGTCTTCTAGCCCTGATTCTTGTTTCCTGTAAGTACGATAATAGATCTGCTACAGATGAAACAAGCGAGAATATAATTCTCTGGACCCCATATAACGATTCGGCAGAAGTAGCAGCCAACATAGAGCATGAGAATAGCCGAATGCAGTATATACTTATTCAGTCAAAAGTTCTTGATAAGAATGAGGTTTTCAGACCGTTGTACCATGAAGCTTCAAAAGTTACAGAAACTACTTATGAGAGATTAAAACCCATGATACTGGAACAGGATATTCCCACTATCCAAGCTTCAATAAACGATGGAAAATTGTCGTATGAAGAACTCGTATTGTTCTATCTATACCGGATTTATAACTATGAGTTAGATAATGCTACCACCCTGAATACGATCATTGCATTGAATGAAAATGTGGTGGAGGAAGCGAGAAAACTGGATGCGGCCAATTTTGGGTCGTCTTCTGAAGGCAAACATCCAATCTATGGAATGCCGGTCTTGCTAAAGGACAATATCAATACCGCTGGAATGAACACCACAGCAGGCGCTATTGTCCTAATGGAGAATGCTACCGATGATGCATTTATTGTAAAACAACTTAAAAAAAAGGGAGCCCTGATCCTCGGGAAGGTAAATCTGAGCGAGTGGGCCTATTACTTGTGTGGAGGATGCCCGGTTGGGTATAGTGCCGTAGGCGGACAAACCTTGAATCCCTATGGAAGACGCATTTTTGAGACTGGCGGATCTAGTGCCGGCAGCGGAACTGCTATGGCCGCCAATTATGCGGTAGCAGCTGTTGGGACTGAAACTTCTGGTTCTATATTATCGCCGTCCAGTCAAAATTCTGTAGTTGGTCTGAAACCCACAATTGGCCTCTTGAGCAGGACGGGTATTGTACCCATTTCAAGTACCCTGGACACCCCCGGACCCATGACAAGAAATGTTACTGACAACGCCATTGTTTTAGATGCAATAATGGGGTACGATGAAGATGACGGTAGTTCTGTTGCTATGGATTGGGATCAAAATTGGTATTTGGATAGCATGGATAACAATTTAAAAGGTAAAAAATTCGGGGCATTTTCCAATTTATTGGAACGCGACAGCATTTATAAAAAAACGATGGAGCATCTCGCAGCCATTGGGGCTAAAATTGTTCCCCTGGATCCACCTAATATAGAACTCGATGGGTTTTCGAGCATCCTAAACCTGGATATGAATGTAGATCTGCCTGCCTATTTAGAGGCGTTTGTTGCCAATAATAAGGATATAACGGTAAGTACGGTGGCAGATATCATTGCCTATAACAGATCGGATACTTTAATTCGAATTCCTTATGGGCAGGCACGTTTTGAAGGGATCGTATCCGATACTACTTCGTTGGAGGAATTGGAAATCATAAAAGAAACCCTCGAAAAAAATACGAGACGCTATTTCAACAAAGCTATCGATGACCATCAATTGGATGCTATCTTAGCCATAAACAACTACCATGCAGCCTACGCAGCCATCGCCAAGTATCCTGCCCTCACCATTCCTATGGGGTATAAACCCAATGGCGAACCTATAAGCCTTACTTTTATCGCGAAACAATTTGAAGAAGCAAAACTCTTAAGGTTAGGGGCTGCCTATGAAAATGCAACCAAGATCCGAAAGATGCCAGAGAGCTATCGGTAATAAACCCTGTTAATTGGGATTATTAGGGCCTCAAATTGTATTTTTGCACCTCAAATTAAATGAATGCGCACAAAATCCATTAAGAAGAACAGGATCAATGTAGTGACCCTGGGTTGTTCAAAGAACGTGTACGACTCGGAGGTTCTTATGGGGCAACTGCGTGCCAATGACAAGGATGTGGTGCATGAAGAAGATGGCAATATTGTAGTGATCAATACCTGTGGTTTTATTGCAAATGCAAAGGAGGAAAGTGTAAATACGATCCTTGATTTTGTTCAAAAGAAAGAGGCTGGGGAAGTAGATAAGGTTTTTGTTACAGGATGCCTCAGCGAACGTTATAAACCCGATCTGCAAAAGGAGATCCCCAATGTAGATGCGTATTTCGGGACCAGTGATCTGCCAAATTTGCTTAAAGCCCTGGAGGCCGATTACAAGCATGAGCTGATCGGGGAACGACTCACTACCACCCCAAAGAACTATGCATATCTTAAAATAGCCGAAGGGTGCGACCGGCCTTGCTCTTTTTGTGCTATTCCGCTAATGCGGGGGAAACACAGGAGTAAGCCTATCGAGGAATTGGTGCAGGAAGGAGAAAAATTGGCCGCAAAAGGGGTTAAGGAGCTTATCCTGATAGCCCAGGACCTTACCTATTACGGACTCGACCTTTACAAAAAGCGAAATCTGGCAGAATTACTTACAGCCCTGACCCAAATAGAGGGTATAGAATGGATACGTTTACATTATGCCTTTCCTACGGGTTTTCCGATGGATGTACTGGATGTAATGCGGAATGAACCTAAGATCTGTAATTATATTGATATTCCCCTTCAACATATTTCAGATGCCATCCTCAAAAGTATGCGCCGTGGTACCACCCAAAAGAAAACGTCCAAATTATTGGTAGATTTCCGCAAGGCAGTACCTGATATGGCCATAAGAACTACCTTAATTGTAGGATATCCAGGAGAAACCGAAGAACATTACCAAACTTTGAGGAATTGGGTAAAAGAAATGCGTTTTGAGCGATTGGGTTGTTTTACCTATAGCCATGAGGAAAATACCCATGCTTATTCCCTTGAGGACGATGTGCCGGAGGAAATAAAGCAGCAAAGGGCCAATGAAATAATGGAGCTTCAATCGCAGATCTCATGGGAGTTGAATCAGCAAAAAATTGGCAACACCTATCGTTGTATCATTGATCGGAAGGAAGGGAATTATTTTGTTGGAAGAACCGAATTCGATTCTCCTGATGTAGACAATGAGGTGCTTATTGATGCTACCAAGTACTACTTAAAACAAGGGGAGTTTGTAGATATCACAATCACAGAAGCTGCTGATTTTGATTTATATGGAGTTCCCGGGGAAATCCATGAAATATCCGAAAATTAATTTTTAGCACTTACCTTACAAAGGCCACAAGGTTACTACGGCGCTTTGTAGCAGGAATAAGGCAATAAAAGGGATC
>CALZFZ010000065.1 GCA_945786965.1 uncultured Muriicola sp.
AGCGCCCCATCTGCCCCAATTTTAGCTTTAACTTTATTAATCTCCTGGTCCAGTTCATGATCAAAAACAATGGTATCCTTAGGATTAGCCACCGTATCGTAATAACTTTTAATTTTATATGGGACATTCGCATATACAAATAGTTCCTTGTCCCAGTAGGCAGCTAATCTAGAAGGATAATAATCTTCAACAAATTCGAGGAATTTTAGCAAGTAGATGATCTGATGATCGCCCCAATATCCGATATACGACCAGGGATCATGCGGTTCTATGACTTCCCAGTCGAACCCACCTTTGGTTACCCGGTATGGATTATACCCTTCGAAGGTAGAAGCGTTTAAGAACTTATGGATCATACTATCTATGAATTCCGGATATGAATGTGCCAAGGCTTCCCAATTTTGGAAGATATCGCGCCAGTTTCCCTCATAGTCCAGAATTTTAGATCCGTCTACTTCACTGCTTGTATTAATAGAGAATTTATTCCAGGGCCGGCTGGGATCTCCATGCCGCCTGCTAAACTTGAGTGGCAGGTATTCAAAACACAACCGTTGAAAATCTGCATCATCGCTCTGAAAGGACAATTCGCGTAATACTTTAAGTGTAAATACTTCGGGAAGGTTCCCTATACGTTTTTCAAAATTACTGTATACCTTCTTATTCGCTTTCTGAAGATACGTGGCTACATCGGCCCTTTCAATATTATAATTATCGTCAAAAATTCCGCCGCGCATAATGTTATACAGTACGTTGGCATAATGACGGGACGACTGCAAGCTGTCTTGTGTTAATTGCAATCCGTCTGCAGCCCCGGCTAATTCTTTGAGTTTTTGGGTACCTGTCTCAATATCTTCCAAAACAGCTTTTTCCAGACTGGCTGCTGATTTTAATCGGCCTGAAATAGAGGAGATTCCCGAAGCACTTTGATTGACATTAGCGACGATCATCCAATTGGTTGCAGATTTTGCCGCAATATTTAATTGGGCACTCATGAAATAAGCTCCTTTCTCAGCTTTTATATCGGTTTCTTCCTGCACTGAATTTCCTTTCCTAAAATCGTCTAATTGGAGTGAAGAGACCAGATAGGTGGTGTTTTTAAGCCCCAAAGACCAGGCTATATTTGCTTTTAAGGCCTCGCTTGGTTCGGCTCTATCCACAATAATGGCACTCAAGGCATAAATCCCAAGCCCTACTGAAGGAAGCAATTCGCTCCTTTTATAGGCATCCACCAAATTGCTGCGAGTATTTTGGAGTTCTGAAGTTACTCCGTATGGGACTATATTTTGAATACCATCTAAAACGGAGACCGTCATCTTTGCATTCGATGTGTTCTCAAGACTAGTCCTTTTAACAAAGCCAAATTCATTACTGGAATTCCACTGGTACCGAAATACTAAATTCAAATCAGGGTTTACTTCCTCAAAAATGACCTTGTTCCCGAATTTATTTTTATAAAGATTCCTGTGGATGTTATACAATCCCTGGTATTGATCAGAAAATGGTTCCCATAATAAGATTTCTGATTCCCGGTTTATTCTTAAGATGGTTTTACTCCCTGTAATTTCGGTTGATTCCGTGATCTTGTCATCTGTATAGTAGGGAAACAGAGCATATTCGCTATTCTTACGGCCCGCACTAAGTCCTCCATTGCTGGAAATGAACATCCAGTGATTGGAGTCGCTCACAAGGCTCATAAAAAATGGGCGCATGGCATCACTGTTGCTTATTTTGTAATAGACTTCATTATCGATGACAACCTGATTTCCAACCACCTTTTTTGGCTCCAGTTGCAATGTATTTTTTCCAATTTTAATTCCTTTACTCATACTTCTTTCGTTATTTATCAAAAAAGCTTACCTATTAGTTCATTTTTCAGGAAAAGAATATTCCTCCAAATAGAAACAATAGTATTTGATTTACTTTAAATTTATTTTCTTATCAATAATTCTTCTACCTCCTCTAAGGTTCTGCCTTTGGTTTCGATTACGAATTTATATACAAAGAGAATGGCACATAGCGATAATAATGCATAGAGTGCGAAGGTCACAGTAGGTCCCAGGTTAGACAATTCCCATGGGAACACCTGAGTAACCGAAAAACTAACCAAAGAATTGAAAAATCCTACTACCGAAATGGCAATTCCTTTTATCTTGCTGGGGAATATTTCAGATATTAATGTCCACATGACAGGTCCCAGCGATATGGCAAAAGAGGCCACATATAGTAAGATGGCGATTAGGACCAGCGTTGCATTGATATTGATAAAATTAGTGATCTCATTTCGTTTAAAAACAAGGAATTGTTCCTCATTTAATCGTTCCTGAACAGCTTTGAATAAAACCGCTTGTCCATCATAGGAGTTCCCCTGTAAATCGTTCAATGCCGTTTTTACTTCCTGATCTGTAACTTTTGCCAGGTTAGTTTCATTAAAATCATAGGTGGCATTATTAAATGCAAAAGTGGCCATTAACAAGGCGATGGTCATAAACGTGGTACCAATAAGCAACAGTGGTTTTCTACCTAATTTGTCAATGAGCCAAATGGCCACCAATGTAAAAACCAGATTGGTTAGGCCTACCACAATAGCCTGTAAAAAGGAAGAATCCGTACTACCACCGGCTTGTTCAAAGATGGTAGGAGCGTAATAGAAAACCGCATTGATCCCTGTGATCTGCTGAAAGAAGGCGATTCCAAGGGCAATGATCATGATAGTGGCATACTTGCTCTGAAAGATGTCGGCCAATCTTCCTTTTTCTTCTTTTTTATCTACCCCGCGTTGAATTTCCTGAACGGTTACTTCAGCATATTCCTCCCCGCCGATTTTCATTAATGTCTTGCGGG
>CALZFZ010000066.1 GCA_945786965.1 uncultured Muriicola sp.
ATCGTAAGCCGGGTGCACTGCCACCAGCTGTCCTTGTAAATGTGTGGAAAGTTCTGTGATCTCCAACCCATACGAATTGATTTTCCCTTTTAGTTCATCGCAATAGTCCTGGCTTTCCGCGGCTTTGTCAAGATCTATTAAAAAGTGCTCCCAGGTTGGAATTTGAATTCCTTTATACCCAAGATCCGCAGCCCATTGACACATTCCATCCAGCGAATTAAATGGAGCTTTATTGTCTACGAACTGGGCCAGGAAAACTGCCGGTCCTTTTATCGTTTTCATATGAATTCCTTAGTATATTATTGATTTTGTCTTTTTAGTCCCTTTCAGAATTAAGTCCTATATTTAATAGATCAATTATCAAATCACTGGACCTTAAGGGAACGTCATAAATATAGGAAATACCTCAGAATTAAATGAACAATACCCAGGACATTGTTGAAAAATACTACGATGCCATAGTAGTAGGAACGGGAATAACTGGTGGATGGGCTGCCAAAGAGCTTTGTGAGAACGGACTTAAAACCCTTGTGCTGGATCGGGGACGTATGGTTAAGCATAATGAAGACTACCCAACCATGAACATGGACCCCTGGGACCTCCCGAACAATAATGAACTTAGCCTGGAAGATAAAAAGAACTACCATAAACAATTTCGTGTGGGCTGGGCCCCAAAAGAGGACATAAAGCATTTTTTTGTAAACGACCTGGAGCATCCCTATCAGGAGACCAAACGTTTTGATTGGATAAGAGGGTATCATGTGGGAGGTCGTTCTATAACCTGGGGTCGACAGAGTTATCGCTGGAGTGATCTCGATTTTGAAGCCAACCTTAAAGAAGGCATAGCCGTTGACTGGCCGGTACGTTATAATGATATTGCTCCCTGGTATGATAAGGTGGAGGCCTATATTGGTGTAAGTGGAGAAAAACTGGGGTTGCCTCAACTCCCGGATGGTCAATTTCAGCCTCCGATGGACCTGACCTGCCCCGAAGAGGACTTTAAAAAGGTAATGGCTGAAAAGTTCGATGACGACCGAATTCTTACAATTGGACGGGTGGCTCATATCACGGATACAAAGGCACAAATAGAGGGAAGAACTCCTTGTCAATACAGAAACCGATGCTGGAGGGGTTGTCCGTTTGGCGGTTATTTCAGCAGCAACTCTTCAACACTGCCAGCTGCAGAACGCACGGGAAATTTAACACTCCGTCCCAATTCAATAGTATATGAGGTGATCTACGATGACATCACCCAAAAGGCCACAGGTGTAAAGGTGATAGACACAGAGACCCATGAAAAATTTGAATATTACGCCAAGGTAATTTTCCTGTGTGCTTCGGCAATGGCTTCAGTTGGCATTTTGCTGAAATCAAAGTCGGAACGCTTTCCTAATGGGATCGGGAATAATTATGACCAGGTAGGCCGCAATATCATGGACCATCACTACCAATTGGGCGCCAGTGCCAAAATTGATGGTCATTTAGACAAATATTACAAAGGCAGAAGGCCAAATGGATTTTATATTCCGCGGTTTGTAAACCTGGACGATAAAACAAGAAAACGGGAATACCTCCGTGGTTTTGGTTATCAAGGAGGGGCTAGCAGAGGCGATTGGTCTGCCACCATAGCAGAAATGCAATATGGAAAAAAATTGAAAGAAAGCATCCTTAAACCGGGAGCATGGCAAATTGGAGTATCGGGTTTTGGAGAAATGCTGCCCTATGACGACAACAGGGTAACACTCAGTAAAACACATAAAGACCAATGGGGCCTTCCACAACTCGATTTTGATGTGGAATTTAAAGACAACGAATATAAAATGAGGGAAGATATCATAAGGCAGATCGTATTGATGTATGAGGCCGCAGGATTCAGGGACATACAGCCTTATGAAAATGATACGGGTCCGGGTTTAGGGATCCATGAAATGGGTGGTGCCAGGATGGGTTGGAACCCCCGTACCTCGGTGGTGAACAAAAACAATCAGGTACATGCGGTCCCCAATATTTATATTACCGATGGAGCTTTTATGACTTCGGCCAGTTGTGTAAATCCTTCACTAACATATATGGCCTTTACGGCCAGAGCGGCTAACCATGCTGCCACTGAATTTAAAGCAGGTAAATTTTCATAACGTATATTCAATGAAGAACGCATCAGCACGAAATTTATGGGGAGATTATTTGGATTCCCACTTGGAATACGCCTTTGCGGAAGAGCCAACGGTTACGCATTTTTGCGATAATGAAAAAGATGCCAATACATGCCTGAAATTAGTTCTTAAAGGTGTTAAAAAGGCTACCTCGCATTCGCTACTTGGACTTCAATACAGAAAAGAGCGGTTACCCAAAATAGGTGATTTTACCATCATTACAGACTGGAAAGGGAATGCAAAATGTATAGTGAGGACTGTGGCAGTGCAATTAAAACCCTTTTTCAGCATCCGCGAATCCTACGCGAAACTGGAAGGGGAAGGCGATAAATCATTGGCGTACTGGAAAAAAACACATTGGGACTATTACACCCGGGAATTAGAACCATTCGGACGTGTTCCCCGGGATTCTATGATTGTGGTCTGTGAGGTCTTTGAAAAGGTCTTTGAGCGGAAGTAGTTTAGCGCATTTGCCTAATCCAAGTCTACCCAAACATTTCCCCCTTTATGGGAAGCAACGGATGCTTCAATAAAATTGAGTCCGCGTACCCCGTCGGTAATGGTAGGGAATTCTCCATCATTATATTTCTCTCCGCGAATAGCCCTGGCAACCCCCAAATAAATATTGGCCATGGAATCAAAGATCCCTTCCGGGTGACCGGGTGGTAGCTTAGTACCATTTAGCGATAATTTGGAATTATAGGCATGCCCGGGTTTATATACCTGCATGGCTTCTGTATCGCTAAGTTTATAGAGAAAATTAGGCCGTTCCTGTTCCCACAGCAAGCCAAATTTTTCACCGTAAATGCGAATGGCCAAGCCATTTTCTTCGCCCGTAGCTACCTGACTGGCTCTGATAACCCCTTTTACATGGTCTCCCATCCGGATCAAGGCGGTACCATCCACATCCATCTGGTTGTCTGCATAGAGGTAGTTAAAATCACACAATAAAGATTTTATTTTTAATCCCGTGGTATATTCAATTAGGTTAAAAGCATGCACTCCTATATCGCCCATGCAGGAACTTATACCTGCTTTCTTTGGATCTAATCGCCATACCGTAGATCGCTTTGCCTTGTCGTGAATGATGGTATTGATCCAGCCCTGATAGTACCTGGCATCTACTTTATGGATTTTTCCCAAAACGCCTGCTTTGATCATCTCGCGCATCTGGCGTACCATGGGATATCCTGTATAGGTGTGGGTCACCGCAAATACGGTACCTGCCTTTTTATGGGCTTCCCTTAATATTTTAGCTTCTTCATAGGTAGTGGTCATGGGCTTTTCACAGATCACATGAAATCCATTATCCAACAATTTTTTCGCCATCGGAAAATGAAGAAAATTGGGTGTCAGGATAGAACATACCTGTATACGTTCATCCTTGGGTAATTTCAATTCTTCTTCCACCAGGGTGTCAAAATCCTTGTATATCCTATTGGTAGGGACATCAATTTGTTTTGCAAATCCTAAATTTTCTTCAAAATTCGGATTAAAGACAGCCCCAACTATCTCATAATTATCATTGATAAAAGAGGCAACACGATGCAGCACTCCAATAAGGGAGTCACCACCGCCACCTAATATTCCAAGTCTTATTTTTTTAGGCATCTTATTCTATATATTACTTTTTATATTCTATTACTTCATTCTTAAAAAATATGGCAAAAAGTATGGATACTACTAGAGCAAAAATAGCAGGGAAGGTCCAAATACTGCCCCAATCATGTACATTTTCTGAAACGAGGTACATATCCGAAATTTTGCCAGCCACCCAAAATCCTATCAGCATACCAAAACCGTAAGTAGCCAGGGTTATTAACCCTTGAGCCGCGCTTTTGTATTTTTCACCTGCTTTGGAATCCGTATAAATTTGTCCTGATACAAAGAAAAAATCATAGCAAATACCATGCAGCGCTATCCCCAATATTAGCATAAATGCCAGGTCGCCTGCATTTCCATAAGCAAATAATACATACCTAAGAGTCCAGGCCAACATCCCTGCCATAATGGTTTTCTTGAAACCAAAATGCTTAAAGAAAAATGGCAGCAGTAACATGAACAATACTTCTGATGCCTGTCCTATTGTCATTTTGCCTGTAGGATTATTCATCCCGATCTCGGCAAGAAACGGATTCGCGTTCTGGTAATAAAAAGCAAGAGGGATGCAAATTAAAATGGATGATATGAAAAAGATAAGGAAATTCCGGTCCTTCAATAATTTAAGGGCATCCAATCCTAAAATATCAGAAATACTTACCTTTTCCGCGCGATCTGCAGTAGGTGGTGTCTTAGGTAATGTGAAACTAAATAATCCTAAAACAGCCGAAGCTATTGCAACCATTAAGAATGTATTTTTTAGCATTCCTTCACCCCTTGATTCCGGTGAATCCCAGAGAAAAACATAACTGATGATTAAGCCTGCCACGATCCATCCGATAGTTCCGAAGACGCGCACAAATGAAAACTCCTTGGCAGGGTCTTTCATTTGATTAAAAGAAATGGAATTTACCAGGGCAAGGGTGGGCATGTAAATGATCATATACCCTAAAACATACGGGTAAAAGCCTGCAAAATCGACCGAGTTATACATTTGATACATCAAGACAGCACCCACTAAATGCAACACCGCCAGAATACGCTCTGCATTAAAATACCGGTCGGCTATGAGTCCAATGATAAATGGCGCAATTATAGCCCCCCAGCTTTGGGTAGAAAATGCCATGGCTATTTCTCCGCCGCTTGCCCGCAAGTTATCCCCCAAAAAAGTCCCCAGAGTTACAAACCAACCTCCCCAAATAAAAAATTCAAGGAACATCATAAAGGATAACTGTATTTTAATTTTCGTGTTCATTCTTGGCTGTTTAAGTAATTATCGTTTGTAAAAAACAAAGTCGAGTGGGATCGGTTCAAGACCATTCTCCCTTAGATCCATCAAAATCTGAGCCCTGTGATGGGTTGAATGATTAATGATATGAAATAACATATCTTGTATTGTATTGGTAAACAAACGCCCTTCGGTATTTTCATAGTCTATTCGTTCCTCATAATCATCTGTATTAGTGATGATCTCAAAAGTATTTCGCTGATTCTCATAATGAATGTCTTCCCAGTCTTTTACCGGATGGAAATGCCATGCCTCCATAGTAGCCGAATTCCCTACAATTCTGGCATTCCAAATATGATGGGCATTTAACAAGTGGCTGAAAAGCTTTATGCTTCGCTCCGGTACCTTTGTTAATTTATTACATGCTTCTATTAGCTGTTTATTACTATAAAAGTTGTAATCAAAAAGTTCATTAAAGAATTCTTCCATTGAGATTCTGTGTATTATGTAAGTTTAGCTGCTGCATTCAGCATTAATGTTTTTGTTGCCATGATGCCTTCAACTTCTCCAAGTTCATCGCCTTCATATTCTACACCTACAAAACCGGTGTAGCCGGCATCTTTTACTATTTGAAGCATTTTAACGTAGTCTATTTCGGTTTCATTTCCGTTGGCATCAAAGTTGTGCGATTTTGCACTTACCGCTTTGGCAAAAGGCATTAATTCCGTTACTCCTTTATAGATATCGTACATCTCTGCGCATCCCGCCCGGTAATCTGCCGGATCATTTCTTCGGATACAGAAATTGCCAAAATCGGGCAGCGTTCCACAATTATCCATCCCAACCTTGGTCATCACCTCAGCTAACATAGCAGCATTGGAGGAAAGTCCGCCATGGTTTTCTACAAGCACGTTGATATTCTTCTCCCTGGCATAGGTAGCCAGTTGTGTAAGTCCGTCTACTGAATTAGGTACCCACTCTTCGGGCACACTGCTTCCGGCAAGGTTAACACGTATAGAATGGCACCCCATAGCACTGGCTGCATCTACCCATTTAAAATGATTCTCAGCAGCACTTTTTCGTGTTGCCGCATCGGAAGTTGCAAGGTCTCCCTGCCCATCGATCATGATGAGCACATTCGTTAAACCGTGTTTTTCAGCTTCGGCATTCGATTTCTCTACAAAAGCGGCCATTGCCTCGGCACTGTAGTTTGCAGCTTCCAGTTCCTTATTATACAATTGACTCACGTATTCCAGACCACTGAACCCCCATTCCTTGGCTTTTGCGGCAAAAGAATATGGATCCAATTCTCCGTTCCTGATCATTCTGTGGACAGACCATTGAGCCAATGATAATTTAAAAAATGGCGCTGCCGTTTCCATCACGGATTCCATTTCATTTTCTTTGCTCTCATCTTTTTTGGCTTCTTTGCAGCCATAAATTCCCAGGACAGATAATCCGATTCCTGCCGTTGTTGTGTTCTTTACAAAATTTCTTCTTTTCATTGTGTTTGTAATATAAGGATTAGTACTTACAGACCTTAATTTGACACAGTTTTTAAAACTCAGCCATGATTAAGAAATGGAAAATAATGTATATGTATTAATAATTGATTGTTAATTTATTTATTCTCAAGAAAACATTGATTTTATAAGCAAATCAGGAAGAATTAGGGAGTTTAAATGTAGAGAATTAATTTTATATTTGATACATTTAGCAGGTAAACAATTCTATTAGATGGGTAAATTTTATTACAATGAAGAGCAGGAATCGTATGATGCGATTGTTGTTGGAACAGGAATCAGTGGAGGCTGGGCTGCCAAGGAGTTATGTGAAAATGGACTTAAGACCCTGGTCCTGGAACGCGGAAGGATGGTTAAACATCGTGAAGATTATCCTACCGCAAATATGGATTTCTGGGATTTTCCGAATAATGGGGAACTACCCCCGGAAGAAGTAGCTAAACAGTTAAAGCAGGCGCGTACCGGATATACGGTAAAGGCGCCTCATAATTTTTGGTTTGTCAATGACCTGGAACATCCTTATAATGAAACAAAACGCTTCGATTGGATGCGTGGATATCATGTAGGAGGAAGATCCTTGCTTTGGGGCCGACATAGCTACCGCTGGAGCGATCTGGATTTTGAAGCTAATAAAAAGGACCGCATTGCCGTGGATTGGCCGGTGCGCTATAAAGATATTGCACCTTGGTATTCAAGGGTTGAAACCTATGTTGGGATATCCGGTGAAACTTTAGGACTTCCTCAATTACCGGATAGTGTGTTTGAGCCGATGATGGAACTGAATTGTGTTGAACAACATGTCAGGGAAAAAGTAGCCGAGAATTTTGGGGGACGGGTAATCACATCAGGCCGTGTGGCCCATATTAATAGCGCTAATCAATTTGACGGGGACGGAAGAACCCGCTGCCAGTATAGGAACAGATGCATCCGGGGGTGTCCTTTTGGAGCTTATTTCAGCAGTAACTCCTCTACCTTACCGGCTGCGGAAGCCACCGGAAATATGACGCTTAGACCCGATTCTATTGTTCACGAGGTTATGTACGATCCCGATACCAAAAAAGCAACAGGGGTAAAAGTTATTGACAGGGTTACCAAAGAAACTTTTGAATTTAAAGCTAAGGTGGTCTTCCTGTGTGCCTCTGCCATAGCATCAGCCGCTATTTTGATGCAGTCAAAATCGGACCGTTTTCCAAATGGAATGGGTAATGACTCAGATCAATTAGGACGTAATATTATGGATCACCATCTTGGAGTAGGCGCCGCAGGGAAATATGACGGGTTTGAAGATAAATTTTACAAGGGAAGAAAGCCTAATGGGGTTTATGTGCCACGCTTCCGGAATATTGGCGGGGATACCAATATGAAGGAATTTATTCGCGGATATGGCTATCAGGGCAGTGGTAGCCGGGGCAATTGGGAAGACGTTGTTTCTGAGATGTCTCATGGGAAAAGCCTTAAAGAAGCTATTCTCAAACCGGGAGGATGGACTTTCGGGATCAGTGGTTTTGGTGAAGTGCTGCCCTATGAAGATAACAGGATGACCCTGGACTATGACCAATTAGATGGATGGGGCCTACCTACGGTAACATTTGATGCCGAGTTTAAAGAAAATGAGTGGAAGATGAGGAAAGATATGAAAGAACAGGCCTATGAGATGCTCTCAAAAGCCGGCCTTAGGGACGTTGAAACCTTTGATAGGCCAGGGGCCCTAGGTTTGGGGATCCATGAGATGGGTACCGCACGGATGGGAAGAGATCCTAAAACTTCCGTCTTAAACGGATACAACCAGGTACACGCCGTTCAAAATGTGTATGTAACAGATGGTGCCTTTATGACCTCTGCGGCCTGTGTAAACCCTTCATTGACCTATATGGCATTTACAGCAAGAGCTGCAAATCATGCCGCTGAACAACTTAAAAAAGGATTATTATAATGGATAGAAGAGTAGCATTAAAAAATATGGGCCTGGCGCTCGGATATACCGTAGCCACCCCCACACTATTAAGCCTAGTTCAAGGTTGTAAAGAAGTAGAAATAGTTAACTGGACACCTGATTTTTTTACTATAGAACAGGGGAATATCCTTATTAAGCTGGTGGATATCATCCTGCCTAAAACGGATACCCCTTCTGCCTCTGAAGTGAATGTACATGTATTCTTAGATAGGTTCACAAATGAGATTATGGAAGAGCTTCAGCAGGATATGACAAAATTGTCTCTTAACAAGTTCATCCAAAATGCACTAATTGAGACCGGAAAGGAGAAAGCCGAGGATCTGACCTCAGAAGACCTGGAACCTGTTCTGGCGAAAGCTTTGCAAGTCAGTGAAGAAGAGGAAATTGCAAATATGGAACTGATGATTAAAAATACCTCGGCCGCAGCCAAGGGAGAAAATGACGCGGTCCCTGACGAGGTCATGAGATACTCTTTTGCTAAAAACCTGCGCGATATGACCATATGGGGATATAAAACTTCAGAATATGTTGGTGAGGAAGTACTTGCGTATCTGCCCGTTCCCGGAGAATATATCGGTTGCGGAGATCTTAATGAACTCACAGGGGGCAAAGATTGGTCCCTATAACTTATTTCCTTGAAAAGAAGAAGCTTCATAAATAAATCAGCTTTTGTAGCAAGTACCTTGTCCCTGACGGGGTTTACTGCCCTAGGCTCTGCGTCTAAGGCTTCTGCCAAACATACCTTTAATCTGAAATACGCACCGCATATTGGTATGTTTAAACATAGTGCCGGTGAAGACCCAATTTCGCAGCTTCATTTCATGGCAGACCAGGGGTTTACTGCCTTTGAGGACAATGAAATGATGCAGCGCTCTGTTGCCTTACAAGAAGAAATGGCGAAGTCCATGGCAACCCGTAGTATTGAAATGGGTGTGTTTGTTGCCCATAAAATTTATTGGTCCGAACCCAATCTCGCTTCCGGGGATCCGGAAAAACGAGTCGAATTTTTAGATTATATTAAAAAGGCTGTTGAGGTAGCAAAGCGGGTGAATGCCAAATGGATGACGGTAGTACCAGGACATGTGGATCTAAGGCTCAACATGGGATACCAAACAGCTCATGTGATCGAATCTTTGAAACAGGCCGCAGCCATTTTAGAACCACATAATTTGGTTATGGTCTTAGAACCGCTGAATTTTAGAAACCATCCGGGTCTTTTTTTAACAGGATCTGCACAAGCTTATGAGATATGTAAAGCAATAGATTCTCCATCCTGTAAAATACTGTTCGATATCTATCATCAACAAATCCAGGAAGGAAACCTGATCCCGAATATTGAATCTTGCTGGAGCGAAATAGCCTATTTTCAAATCGGGGATAACCCAGGACGTAATGAGCCTACTACGGGCGAAATTAATTACCAAAATGTATTGAAATATATTCATTCCAAAGGTTTTGCCGGTGTCCTGGGAATGGAACATGGCAATTCAAAACCTAATATCGAGGGAGAAGAAGCGGTGATTAATGCCTATAAAAAAGTAGATCAATTCAGATAACGGTCAATTTCAGAACGCCACCTTGGAATCTTTACTTCAATTCTGTTTTTGATCACTATATAATCCATTTTCACTTTTAGTACGTAAATACTAGTAAGCCGTTAATACTTGTACCTGCTATGGACCATTATTTTATTTTTCTTTTTATTTATATCGCAGTATTGATCATAACCAATAGTGCGATAAGACCTTCTATGAATAAATAAAGGTCTAATACTTGTACACACGCTACGAGTACTGATGCACGCTGCGCTCTTCAGTATGTCCTAAAGTGACTCCCCAGATCTAAAATAAAACACCCCGAGAATTCGCTATGTGTGGGGCAAGCGATCCCGAGGTATTTTTAATAATAAACACTATCCTTTTACCGTTCGCATAAGCATCAGGAATTTAATTTTATTCCTGAGGGCGTAGGTTTATATCCATGGTTATGATCCGCACATTAAGCAGTCGTCATCTGCTTCTCCAGCTTTGGCTTGTGCGATCAATGTCTTCATCTCTTCCGGTGTCAGGGGAGCCACCTCCGGTTCTTCCTGCTTAACAGACGTTGTTTGAACCTGAATTGCCGCTGCAGCTTTAGGGTCAGGAGTACTCGCTGCAAGCACCTCGGCCTCAGCCGCCACACTTACCGGAACTTCTTTTTTCTTAGTGTTATCCAGTGTAAATTTAATGGCATCTACTGCCGCTTTGGTCCTCAGATAGTACATGCCTGTTTTTAAACCGCTTTTCCAGGCATAAAAATGCATTGAGGTCAGTTTCGGATAATTGGCATTTTCCATAAACAGGTTTAACGATTGACTCTGATCAATAAAATAGCCACGCTGTCTGGACATATCGATGATATCTTTCATGCTCAACTCCCATACCGTCTTGTAAAGTTCTTTTATTTCTTCAGGTATCTCATTAATATGCTGAATAGAACCGTTTGCCCGCATCAATTCCTGCTTCAAGTTCTCATTCCACAATCCCAGTCCTACCAGATCTTCAAGCAGATGTTTGTTTACAACAATAAATTCTCCAGACAATACACGTCTTGTATATATATTGGAAGTATAGGGTTCAAAGCATTCGTTATTCCCAAGAATCTGAGATGTTGAAGCCGTTGGCATGGGCGCAACCAGGAGTGAATTTCGAACTCCATGTTTCTTTACGCTCTTGCGTAACTTTTCCCAATCCCATCTTCCGGAAAGTTCATCATCTTTAATTCCCCAAAGGTTGTGCTGAAATTCTCCTTTGGAAATAGGAGATCCTTTGTAAGTTGAGTAAGGCCCTTCTTCTTTCGATGCTTCCATAGAAGCAGTTACAGCGGCAAAATACAAGGTTTCAAAAATTTCCTGGTTTAATTTTCTTGCCTCATCACAGGTAAAAGGTAAACGCAACATGATAAAAGTATCGGCTAATCCCTGTACCCCTAGCCCTATTGGCCTGTGACGCATGTTTGAATTCTCGGCTTCTTTTACCGGATAGTAATTCCTGTCAATAACACGATTCAAGTTTTTGGTAACACGTTTTGTAACCCTGAATAATTCCTTATGATCAAAACTGCCATTCTTTACGAACATGGGTAGGGCAATGGAAGCCAAATTACACACTGCAACCTCATCCGGTGAGGTATACTCCATAATCTCAGTACACAAGTTGCTGGAACGGATAGTTCCTAAATTCTTTTGATTGCTTTTGCGGTTCGCCGCATCTTTATAGAGCATATACGGCGTCCCCGTTTCTATTTGAGATTCAAGGATCTTTTCCCAGAGCTCTCGTGCCTTTATTGTCTTACGGCCTTTTCCTTCGGTTTCATATCGGGTATACAGTTCTTCAAAGGCTTCACTGTGGTTTGTGAAAAGACCCGGACATTCATTTGGACACATCAAGGTCCACTCGCTATCTGTCTCTACTCTTTTCATAAAAAGATCCGGGATCCACATGGCATAAAAAAGATCACGTGCCCGCATCTCTTCTTTACCATGGTTCTTTTTTAATTCAAGGAATTCAAAGATATCTGCATGCCATGGTTCCACATAAACGGCAAAGCTTCCTTTTCTTTTTCCGCCTCCCTGATCCACGTAGCGTGCCGTATCATTAAAAACGCGGAGCATTGGCACTATACCATTTGAAGTGCCATTGGTCCCCGCAATATAGGACCCCGTGGCCCTGATATTGTGAATAGACAGGCCAATACCACCAGCAGATTGCGATATTTTCGCAGTTTGCTTCAGGGTATCATAAATACCATCGATGCTATCATCCTTCATTGCTAATAAAAAGCATGAGGACATTTGAGGTTTCGGTGTTCCCGAGTTGAATAGGGTAGGCGTAGCATGGGTGAAGAATTTTTTGGACATCAACTCATAGGTCTCTATGGCAGAATCCAAATCTTCCAGGTGTATCCCTATGGATACTCGCATCAACATATGTTGCGGTCTCTCTGCAATCTTACCGTTTAGTTTTAAGAGATAGGATCGTTCCAAAGTCTTAAAACCGAAATAATCGTAGCCAAAATCGCGGTTATAAATAATGGTAGAATCGAGCATGTCTGCATTTTCCGATATGACCTTATAAACCTCATCCGATAATAAGGGTGCTTTTTTACCGGTCCTAGGATTTACATATTCATGCAGGTCTTTCATCGTTTCTGAAAACGACTTCTTGGTGTTCTTGTGAAGGTTTGAAACGGAAATCCTTGCCGCCAACTTTGCATAATCGGGATGCGCCGTCGTTAATGTTGCGGCAATTTCGGCTGCCAAATTATCGAGCTCCGATGTAGTAACTCCATCATACAGTCCTTCAATAACTCTCATAGTTACCCTTACAGGATCCACAAGATCACTAAGTCCATAACAAAGTTTTCTGACTCTGGCCGTGATCTTGTCGAACATTATCGGCTCTTTTCTTCCGTCTCTTTTTACTACATACATGTGGCTACAATTATTTAATTATTATCCGTTGGGTTGGTACTTAGATTTTTTGCTAAATCTTAACATTTTCAATATGGTCACAAAAAACCCCAATAAAAAAAGGGGTTATTGTGGTAATTATTATCTAAAAATCAGCGTCGAAGCTTATTTTTTGAGAATCTGTATCTTTTTCTTTGTTCAATACTCCGGCCTTTTGATATTCGGATACACGTTTTTCAAAGAAATTGGTTTTTCCCTGAAGTGAGATCATATCCATAAAATCAAAAGGATTTGTGGCATTATACACCCTCTCGCATTCCAGTTCAACCAAAAGTCGGTCAGTGACAAACTCTAAATATTGGGTCATAAGTTTAGAGTTCATTCCAATTAAACTTGCGGGTAATGATTCTGTAATGAATTCTCTTTCTATGTTAAGTGCGTCTACGATAATTTCTGTAATTCGTTTTTTGGGAACTTTGTTTACCAGGTGTTTGTTGTGAAGATGAACTGCATAGTCACAGTGCACTCCTTCATCTCTGGAAATTAACTCATTCGAAAAAGTAAGTCCTGGCATAAGGCCTCTTTTCTTCAACCAGAAAATAGAACAAAAGGCACCGGAGAAAAAGATTCCTTCCACAGCGGCAAACGCAATAAGCCGTTCTGCAAAACTTGGGGAATCGATCCATTTCAAGGCCCAATCGGCTTTTTTCTTGATTGCAGGAAAGTTTTCTATCGCCTTAAAAAGTATGTTTTTTTCTTTTTCGTCCTTTACATACGTATCGATCAACAAGGAATAGGTTTCCGAATGGATATTTTCCATCATGATCTGAAACCCGTAGAAAAATTTGGCCTCTGTATACTGTACTTCATTTACAAAGTTCTCCGCCAAATTCTCATTGACGATTCCGTCAGAGGCCGCAAAAAAGGCCAAAATATGTTTTATAAAATAACGCTCATCGTCGTTTAGCTTATTTTTCCAATCGGCCAAATCCTGATGTAAGTCAATCTCCTCAGCTGTCCAGAAACATGCTTCGCATTTCTTATACCATTCCCATAAATCATGGTGTTTAATGGGGAAGATCACAAATCTATCTTCATTTTCCTCTAAAATGGGCTCTACGGATACTGACATACTTTGGTTATTTTAAGTGTTAATTTAAATGAGAAAATTTCATTCGAGCTGGGACTAACAAAGATGGATAAATGTTATTAAATTGTAAAGTCCGTTTTATCCAAAGCGCCTCAAAGTTTTTAACACAGCATGTTGAAATCTAGCCTCGGCGTATATGTTTATTGCGCTCATGCACTACAGAGATTTTGTATAAATATTTTCAGGTCTTGAACAAAAAAAGAATAGACCAAAAAGTATAAAATATTATACTCGTTGGTCTTCAAAAAATTGGTATTCGCTATAACGATGTTTTATATTATAGCTACCGGGCTATTATGACAAATGAAAGCATAAAAAAATGCCAAATTATTTTGGCATCTGTACTTCCAATAAATTTTTCAAGGAATATCGCTCCTTAGAGCATCTTTCGTCTTTACGCAATAATCATTAGTAATTGTAGTAAACTTTTTCTGCTGATTGATCTGATGTGCTATTTTGCAGGGCCACTTCGTCTGAATTCTTTAAATCCATGACCACTTCTTCCTTATTCAATCGTTCCCTATTTTCTATAATAGAGGCAATTGCCAATGCAAATACAAATACAAGAAACAAGAAAATACATTTTCTCATGATGGCACCCCGGTTAGGTTACTTCCTTAACTTAATTTTAAAATGACTTACAATCATCTTAATCATAATTAAGGATCGAAAGCTAGATATTGCTTTGCATGGAAAGAAAATAATACTACCAATGGTATTAAATACTCTATGAAATGCTTTCTAAGGAATTTTTGGCATCTGTTTTCCTAGGTGATCAAAGGAATTGTAGGAATTTACATCTCCAATATAATTGAGTGAATACCCTTACTATATAGGCTATCAGGGATGGGATTTGAGATGATCTTTAGCTACCAGTTCTAACTCATCATACCATTTTTTTCCAAATTTCCGGATAAGCGCTTCTTTCACGAATTTATAAACAGGCACTTTTAAACTTTCACCTAACTGACATGCTGGGTCGCAAACCTGCCATTTATGGTAGTTCACAGCGGTTAACTTGGTATATTCTTTTACCCTTACAGGATATAAATGACAGGAAATTGGTTTTTTCCATTTTGTAATTCCCTTTTCATACGCTTCTTCCAAACCACATTTCGCAATTCCCGTATCGCCAAAAACAACGTACGCACACTCACTCTTATTTATCAAGGGTGTTTCCCAGTCCCCATCTTCTCCTTTTACAAAGGCTCCCTTTTCTTCTATAGCTTTGATCCCTTCCGGTCTTAAAAACGGTTTAACCTTGGAAAAGATATCGACCAGGATCTCCGTTTCCTTTTCTTCAAGGGGTGCTCCGGCATCCCCATCTACACAGCAAGCTCCCTTGCATGCCGTGAGATTGCATACAAAATCATTTTCTATGATCTCTTCTGAGACCAATGTATTACCAAGCTGGAACATCCTTTAAAACTATAGGGCAAAGATACCTTTTTGGCATTAATTAACAGGAGATACTTTTTACAAACATGTGCTTAACAAACGCAAAATATAGACTACTTTTGCGCAAAATTTAAACACGCATTCCATGAATTTAAATGTACGCGAAATCGCCACTGCAAGCATTGTACTATTTGCAGTAATCGATATTGTGGGCAGCATCCCTATAATTATCGATCTCAGGAAGAAAGTTGGGCACATACATTCAGAAAAAGCATCCATCATTGCGGCTTGTATTATGGTCGCTTTCTTATTTGTTGGTGAGGAAATATTAAAGTTGATCCGGATCGATGTATATTCATTTGCTGTGGCAGGGGCATTTATTTTGTTCTTTTTGGCTATTGAAATGATCTTGGGGATTACACTTTACAAGGACGATGAGCCTCAAACCGCGTCAGTAGTACCTATAGCGTTTCCCCTTGTTGCCGGGGCAGGTACCATGACTGCCCTCCTGTCTTTACGGGCAGAATTTTATGTAGAGAATATCATCGTAGCAATTATCGTAAACATTATTTTTGTATATCTTGTTTTAAAATCTTCCTCGAAGATTGAAAGAGTAATGGGCAGTAGTGGGTTAAGTATTGTACGAAAAGTATTTGGCGTGATATTACTGGCCATAGCCGTAAAATTATTTGCTACCAATATAAATCAACTATTTCCATAACTATACGTTCTTCGCGATCTGAAGGACACATTGAGATTGTATCATGAACAAAAAAATCAGTATCGTACTCATTATCCTGGCCTTGGCTCTCATAGCCTATAACGTCACTATTATTGATTTTAACGACCCTTTTGAGGGCAATAGCATTATTGCTATTATTGGGGTAGTCGCAGCCTCATGTGCTATTGTGCTGCTTCTTATTTTTCTTACTTCGAAGCAGATTCAGAAGAAAATAAATGAAAAGTAAGTTGTAATAGGTATTGCAAGAATATGATTGAGAAATCCCTGCTACATCCGGAAAAAGTGCTGCAATTAGGGTGGACCAACAAGGACTTTATTCGGGGGACTAAAGAATTCATCCAATTAAAAGAGCATCCTGAATTTAAAAGAATTTTAAGTACTTATTGAATCCCACGTAGATCTTGTAAACTAATATACATCAAGACTCGTCTTCCGTTACTTCAAGATTAAAGGACTTCTCCTTACGCAATGTAGGCAAGTCTAGTTCTAAAACTTTTTGGAGCATTGGATCTATAGTGCCTTTTATTTTAGCACTGATATTGGCAGAAAATAATTGTTCAGCTATGGTGGCTTTTAGATATAGTTTTATTTTTTGGTCATAATCATAAAAACTCATTCGGATATTATTTTGAATGGCAAAATCGACAAATTTTTCAAAGAGAATATCATCGACCCGGAATTCTGAAAGAAAATCTTCCTCCGTATAGTTGTCGTATTGCTTTCTATCATTCTCCAGGTGTTCAAAAACGAAACGTGCAATAAACCCCAGATTTGCCATGCTTTCAATGGTCTCTTCTTCTAAATTGCCAATCGGCACAAAAACATCGGGTATAATTCCCCCTCCACCATAAACTACTTTGCCTTTAGGGGTCGTGTACATCAAGGAATCTGCAACTTTAATGCTGTCTTGAGATACGAGTTCTCCATTGTGATACCGCTCTGTAAATCTTTCATAATAGTCCTTGTTACCATTCTCGTATGTTCTTTGGATAGAACGCCCTGTTGGCGTATAGTACCGCGACACTGTTAACCGAACAGCGGAGCCATCTCCCAATTCCATTTCTCTTTGCACCAGGCCTTTCCCAAAGGATCTTCTCCCAACTATAGTTCCTATATCGTTATCCTGTAAGGCACCTGCAATGATCTCACTAGCCGAAGCCGAGCGCTCATTTATCAGGACAAATACCGGCTTGTCTTCAAAAGAACCTACGTTGGTAGCAAATGTCTTATCTATTTTACCCTTTTTGTTCTTGGTGTAAAGTATAAGTTTCCCGTCTTCCAAAAATTCATCGGCCATTTGTTCTGCGATTCCTAAATAGCCCCCCGGATTATCGCGCAAGTCCAAGGTAATTTTCTCAGCTCCTTGCTGTTGCAGCGATTTCAGTGCTTTTTTAAATTCTCTGAATGTGGTCTCGGCAAAACGGTTTATTTTGATATAGCCCATATCCGCAGTTAGCATGTAGTATGCCTCCACACTTTTTATGGGAACCCGGTCTCTTTGGAGGGTAATGTTAAAAAATCGGTTATCCTTTTTTCGATATACCTGCAATTTGACCGAGGAACCACTTTCCCCTTTTAACTTACTTACAATGCTATTACTAGGCATGTTTCTGCCAAATAAAGTATCCTTATCTGCCATTAAAATACGATCTCCTGGCTTAATCCCTTTTACATAACTGGGTCCATTTTCAATGGTCCGTATAACCGTTATAGTATCTTTATACATATAAAAATTAATCCCGATCCCTACAAAATCGCCCTTCATATTTTCCGAAACCCGGGCCATTTCTTCTTTAGGAATGTATACGGAATGTGGATCTAACTTGCCCAAAATATTATTTACGGTAACATCTACGATACTATCCGTATTAATTTCATCTACATACTCATATTCGATATAATCAATTAGACGGTTAAGTTTGTCCTTTTTGGAATTTGTTGTAAATAACTTCTCGGGCGAATCATTAAAATGCAGCTTACCACCAATTAAGATCCCAATAGCCATTGCTAATGCGATAATTGTAGGCCATATGTAATGGTACTTCTTCATGGATACTTTATTGTTTAATCCTCCATAATCTGAGGCAGGTGTTCCAGCGCCACCCCCGCCCTTTTAAGGAACTGTAATCCGGAATCGTCCTTATATGCAATTTGGTATACAACACGTTTTATGCCAGACTGGTGAATTAGTTTACTGCATTCCTTACATGGCGATAAGGTGATGTATAAAGTAGCCCCTTCACAAGACTGAGTAGATGAAGCCACCTTAGATATTGCATTAGCTTCTGCGTGTAATACATACCATTTTGTATATCCTTCTTCGTCCTCGCAGATATTCTCGAAACCTGATGGGGTTCCATTGTAACCATCGGATATGATCATTCGATCCTTAACGATAATGGCCCCTACTTGTCTGCGATGACAATAAGACAATTTACCCCACTCATGGGCCATTCTCAGATAGGCTTTATCGTATTTTAATTGTTTCTTCTTTATCACTTAAAAATATAACTGCTTCTTTCTAGAGAATGGGAAGGCACTAAGATACCCGCTTTACAATTGTTCAACAACCATAATTGGTTAATTTTTATTTAAAACCGATAACCGGCTACTTTAATCCACATTATTGTTTTTACAGGTAGTACTGGGAATACGAATTTCAGCGGTTCAACTAAAAGGGCCATGTATTAATTATCATGGGCATAGTGATCAGTATCACCCCTATTGAAGTTGCCAGAATAAAATGTTGCTTTTTTATTTTAAGTCCGGATTCCATCAGTAAAGCCAGTAGCAATACCCCCATGATAATTACTACCTGGGCTATTTCGATCCCGGTTGCAAAACCCAATAGTGGTGTAGCTTTTTCGTCCTGACCTGCGATAAGCATTTTAAAATAGTTCGAAAATCCCAGCCCATGTATCAGTCCAAAAAAGGCCGTAGCCAAAACTTGTATAAGGTAATTCAGATTGGAAACCTTTTTAAGGGTATCTTTTACATTGAACAAAGCCGTGATCAAAATGGTTATTGGAATTAAGAATTCTATTAATCCCTCGTCCAATTGAAGCAGATCATACACAGACAAGGTTAGGGAAAAACAATGGGCAACGGTGAAAATAGTCACCAAGGTTAATATTCGTTTCCAAAGTCTAAAGGTAAATGGGATGGCAAGCGCTGTTAAAAACAAAATATGGTCGTATGCACTCAGGTCTAACACATGTCCCAGCCCCAATTCAATATAAAACCAAAAATCTCCCATGGATGGTATCCTATATTAAATTCCGCGCTCACTTTGAATTTGTTCATAAGCCTTTTGAACTTCCTTGAACTTTTCTTCCGCACCCTTTTTAATAGCCTCATTTTCAGTAATGACCTTATCCGGGTGATACTTTTTCGCCATTCTTCTATAGGCTTTTTTTACCTCATCGTCGGAAGCACTTTTCTCGATCTCAAGGATCTTATAGGCCGTATCTACTGATTTTATGAACATGGCTTTGATGCTCTCAAAATCGTTCCTCCCTATACGTAAATATCGGGCTATTTCACTGATCTTATCGATCTCCAATGAACTTACACTCCCATCGGACTGTGCAATGGCAAACAAAAAGTGAATGAGTTGTAAGCGAACCTCAAACCGGGTTCGTTGATTGAGAAAGGTACAGATGCGCTGAGCCGAAATCTCTCGTTTCTTTATCACCTCATTAAACGTCCTGAAGATGGCATTGGCCTTTTCCTTTCCGTAAGTGCTTAAAAAATATTGCCTTACGTAGTCTAGTTCTTTTTGATTAACCTGGCCATCTGCCTTGATCACAATAGAACACAAAGACAGCAAATTCAATTCAAAATCGGCCGGTGAAACTTTTTGACGGGAAAGATCTTCAAAAATGGTACGTGCACTGTTCCCTGAACCCATACTATCCATTACACTACCAACCAGAAAGCCTATAATGGCACCGGGTAAACGAAATAAAAAATAGCCCAATATGGCAGCGATCCATCTGATCATTATCCTCAAAAAATTTTGGCAAAGATAGGATTTAAGAGGGAATAACTCTTGTGCCTATTAAGAAAGCTTTAGCTTAAAACTTGGACATTTTAATTATCTTTGCAGTGAACTAAAATAAAAAATAGACTATGTATCCTGCGGAATTAGTAAAACCAATGAGACAAGACCTGGCTTCAGCCGGATTTGAAGAATTATATACGGCAGAGGCAGTAGAAAATGCCATACAAAAAGAGGGGACTACGCTGGTAGTCGTTAATTCTGTTTGTGGCTGTGCTGCTGCCAACGCAAGACCTGCTGCAAAATTGAGCCTGCGCAACGATAAAAAACCAAATCATCTGGTTACCGTATTTGCCGGTGTTGATATGGAAGCCGTTGATGCTGCCAGAAATCTAATGGTTCCATTTCCTCCATCATCGCCCAGTATGGCGTTATTTAAGAATGGCGAATTGGTTCATATGATAGAGCGTCATCATATTGAAGGAAGACCCGCAGAAATGATCGCGGAGAATTTAATGGAAGCTTATAACGATTTCTGCTAATAAAAATCGAATATTAAAAATTGAAAACCGTGCTTATAAAGTGCGGTTTTTTATTTTTGCTCTATGCGAAAGCTATTGGCGTATCCATTAACCTGTATCTACTTTATCTTTTTTGGGGTGGCACTCCTGGTATTCCATCCCATCCAATGGATCTGCTTTAACTGGTTTGGTTATAATGCCCATCAAAAGAGTGTTAGCTATTTGAATTTGGTTTTAATGTGGTGTACCTATCTGCTTGGTACCCGATATAGTTTTAAAAAACCCTATAACCTGCCAAAGAACAGGCCATTGATAATTGTCGCCAACCATCAAAGTATGAATGATATCCCTCCAATAATATGGTATATGCGGGCATATCACCCAAAATTTGTTAGTAAAATAGAATTGGGGAAGGGAATTCCTAGCGTATCCTATAATCTGCGCCATGGCGGTTCTGCACTTATAGACCGCAAGGATGCTAAGCAGGCCCTGGTAGCGATTTCCAAATTGGGGAAATATATTGAAATAAATAAGCGAAGTGCCGTCATATTTCCTGAGGGAACACGCAGCAGAACGGGCCATCCCAAAAAATTTCAGACCACCGGATTGAAAGTGCTTATGAAACAAGCACCATCAGCACTCATAGTTCCCATCAGCATTAATAATTCCTGGAAAATGCTCCGGTATGGCAAATTTCCATATGGTATTGGATCGCATTTGTTTTTTCATGTACACCCTCCTGTTGAAAATAGCGGGGACCCCGATCAACTAATTGCCAGGGTTGAAGAAATCATTACTGGTGGCGTAAATTCTTTTTAATGCATAATACAGAGCTTGTTGAAGAAACTATTTCCTTTGTCAAGGAAACCCTTGGAGGTGCCGAAGCCGGGCATGATTGGTTTCATACCCAACGGGTTTTTAGAAATGCCCTGTTAATAGCTAAAGATGAGAAAGTAGATGTGTTAATAGTTAGCCTCGGGGCATTGCTGCATGATATAGCGGATGCAAAATTTCATGATGGAGATGAGACGCTAGGACCAAAATTGGCTCAGGAATTTCTGGTTTCCCTGCAAATAGATGCCGAAATAACAGAACAGGTTATACATATTATAGAACATATTTCCTTTAAAAATAGTCTCGCTAAAAAAGGCCATCCTCCATATTCTAAAGAGCTACAGGTAGTGCAGGATGCAGATCGTTTAGACGCCCTCGGTGCCATAGGAATAGCAAGGGCTTTCCATTATGGGGGCTATAAAAACAGGGAGCTTTATAACCCGGACATTCCGCCTAACCTGGAAATTACTAAAGAGGAATACAAACATTCTCATAGCCCAACCATCAATCATTTTTATGAGAAACTGTTGCACCTGAAAGATAAAATGAACACGCATACAGGTAGAAAGATTGCTGAAGAAAGACACCAATTTCTGCTAAAATATCTGGAACATTTCTACTCCGAATGGAATGGTACCAGCTAACAGCAGTATCAATTTCTACCCATCTTAATATTGAGTACATAGGCTTTTATGCAGGTATAACAGGGTGGTCTTTTTTTTGTATCTTCCAGCTTCATTTTAAAATCCCTCCAGTATGCAAAGGCGTAAGTTTATTAAAAATGTAGCAGCGTCTTCAGCTGTATTTTCAATCGTTCCAAGTTACGTATTAGGTAAAGGCCATGTACCCCCCAGCGATACCTTGTATGTGGCAGCTTTTGGTGTAGGTGGCAGAGGGGCCGGCGTCATACGGGGCCTGAATGAAACAGGGAAAGTTAAATTTGTAGCTTTTTGCGATGTGGATGACCGAAGAGCGGCTGAGACATATGAACTTTTTCCGGATGTAAAAAGATACAGTGACTTTAGAAAGGTCTACAAAAGACAACTCAAGGACATTGATGCCATTATGGTGGCGACGCCAGACCATACACACGCAACAATTGCCTTGCCATTTATGCGTGAGAAAAAACATGCATACGTGGAAAAACCGCTTACCCATAACATTGCTGAAGCCCGATTAATGACCCTGGTGGCCAGGGAGAACGGAATAGTGACTCAAATGGGAAATCAGGGTGCTTCAAGCGATGGCAGCAGACAGGCCAAGGAATGGATCGAAGCTGGAGCCATTGGAACGGTGGAAAGAGTAGATTGCTGGACCAATCGTCCTGTTTGGCCGCAAGGGATTCCGCTACCCACAGAGATTCATAAGATTCCTAAAGAGCTGGATTGGGACCTATGGCTAGGTCCTGCAGCAAAAAGAGACTACAACGATGCCTATTTGCCTTTTAAATGGCGTGGCTGGTGGGATTTTGGAACCGGGGCCCTCGGCGATATGGGCTGCCACATTATGGAAACCCCTTTTGGAGTTTTAGATCTTGGTTACCCTACTGAGGCCGAAGCAAGCTGCACTACCAATTGGGTGGGCGACTTTATTGAAGCAGATTACAGTGCCTCCTGTCCGGCATCGTCCATTGTTCGATTAAAATTCAATACGAAGAAGCATGGAGATATAGCACTGAACTGGTATGACGGGGGTATTATGCCTGACTTGCCAGATGCTCTTAAAGATGGGGAAAGTATTGGAGATACCGGTGGAGGAACAGTCTTTTATGGTTCCAAAGGAATTCTGGTTTGCGACGTTTATTCTCGAAATGCCAGATTGCTGCCTTCAGAGATGATGGGCTTATTTAATGCTCCCGCACCTACCTTAAAACGAATTGAAGGGAGCACCGGCGGGCACCAGCGAAACTGGGTGGAAGGGTGTTTACAGGGAACGGAAACCTCTTCTGGTTTTGATCGCTCCGGCCCCTTAACAGAAGCTGTCCTAATGGGTAATCTGGCAATCAAAGCTTATCAATACAAAGAAATTATGGAACCCAGGGAACCGGGCGATAGGCCCAGGATTCAAAGGCCTGGAAGAAGAAAATTACTTTGGGATGGAGACGCCATGAGCGTTACTAATTTTGAAAAAGCCAATGAATGGGTCCACGGTTCTTATCGAAAAGGTTGGGAATTAAAATAATTTCATTTGACCTCCTTTAGCAGATTCATGGAGGGTGGTATTTAACTTCGGAAATTTACGGTCCTTAAAATAGGTTTGCTTGGCGATACGGGCCGTCTCATGGATCTGTTTGGCCAAAGAACCCTCTCCCCTGTTTCTAATCCCAAATCGACTGTCATGTAAAGTGCCCCCATGACAACTAGCTATCTGATTTAGTACCTTGGAAGCCTTGTTTGGCATTGTTTTCTGAATCCACTCTTTAAATAGTTCTCCTATTGCCCCATTCAATCGTACTACCGTAAAGGCAAATGAGAGCGCCCCGCAATCGGCTGCTGTTTTAGCTAGTTTTAGAAGTTCATGACTATTGATCCCTGGAATAATGGGAGCCAACATAGCATTTACAGGGATCTTGTTTTCTGATAGTACTTTTATAGTGTCCAGTCTTTTGTGGATCGTTGCCGTTCTTGGTTCCAGAAGACGCCTCGTTTTCTCAGACAGGGAAGTCAAAGATATGTTTACCCCTAATAAACCGTCTTTATTGAGTTGCTTTAACAGATCCAGGTCCCTCAGTATTAAAGCATTTTTAGTAATGATCCCTACAGGATGCTTATATTTTAAAAATACCTCCAGGCAGGCCCTGGTAATTTTAAGTTGCTTTTCTGCCGGTTGATAACAATCAGTATTTCCAGACATCACAATCGTCTCTGCCTTCCATGTTTTGCTCCTAATTTTCTGTTCCAATAGATGAGCGGCATTCTTTTTGAAAAGAATCTTTCTTTCAAAATCCAATCCTGCGCTATATCCCCAAAATTCATGGGTATTCCTTGCGTAACAGTAGATGCACCCATGTTCACATCCCTGGTAAGGGTTCATTGAATAAGACATTCCTACGTCGGGACTTGTAACCTTGTTTATAATGGTCTTAGGGTAAACGGGAAGGTACTGTGTTTTATTCATATCGGCAGTCTCTCCTTCTTTTTTACAATATTCAAGGAAATCGTCCCTTATTTCAGAATGATGATGAAGAAATTTATTGTCCGAATTATGCTGGGCTCCCCTGCCTTTAACGTAGTCTTTGGGCATATCAAATTAGGATTATATCCAAATATATGGATTTTTTCCTAATATAAATGTAGGGAATGGATAAGGGGGATAATTCTAATGTATTCCAATATTCACCAATTGCTTTTTAGTTCCCCGTTTGGCATAAAAAAGCAATTCGTTATTGATATTATCCTTAAGGGGATTGGAGACCATCAACGGCAAACGTGCATCTTGCGAATCAATTATTTTTTTGTAATTCATCTGACCTTCACGGTCTAACTGAATTACAAATACATTTCTATTTCTGCTAAGGCCTTGTTTAAAAATGATCCGTTCCTTGTTTAGTATTTGAGGATTTTCGGCAGATGTACTGATAAAAAAATAGGTATGCCCGTCCTTGGTATATGAGCTATAGGAGGCATAATCGCCATCTCCCTGAGTAACCTCGGTTTTATTAATATTACGGGCCCAAACCATATTGCCTTCATCATCTAATTTAGCACTTACAATGTCATTGTAATGATACCTTTGAACCCGCACGCGTCCACCACTTGAATTCGCCTGAACACTATTAGAAACAAAATATTCTTCTGCGTTGAATAGAATTGAATTGTCCTTAGTTACTGTGACATTCTTGAAAACCAGGTTCTGTAATTCCTTTTCGTATTCCTGACCAAACTTGTCGAACATGAATTGTTCCGAAAAAGGATTGTATTTTTTACTCTTTACCGTCAAAGTTGATGGATCCATTTGGAAATAAGCCAAGCCGTTATAGCGATTGTCCTTTCGATCAGCATAAAATCCTACACAAACCAGGTCTCCTTTATTTAGAATAGGGGTAAGAGATTCTGAATATTTCCCTGGACTATCAAAATTCTGGATTTGGACACCCTGGGCTGAGAGTTGAATTAGCTCGTATTGAAATTTACGTTCAAGTGCGGTAAATCGTTTCTTTTTAAAATAGGCCTTCCCAATAATATATGCCTTATCGAGGCTTTTTGAAACCACAATATTTTCAAAGGCGTAGTTTTTTTCTTCGACCTCCGCGGAAAAGTCCTGGAAGATTATTTTTTTAAGAGAGGCATTGAATACATAAATTTCGTGTTTATTGATCTTGCCTTTTTTAAAGTGGGTACTTATGGCAAAGGCATTCTTATCTTCTGTAAACAATACGGTTGTAGTAAACCCTGAATTGAAGTTTCGATTGTAGTAATTTTTATCGAGGGGGTTGTTAACAGGTGCCGAGGCCACTGAAACGAGTTTCTCACGGGTGAAATTAAATTGATCTATGGGGCTTCTATGGATCCAGTATTCATAAGCCTCTGTCTCCAGGTTGTAGTCTAAAAACAACATATAGAGTTGACCGTTTTTTACATAGCCTTCTACAAATTCCCGATCCTTTAGTTTATAATTGAATTCATTTATGAGTTGCAGATTCTCATTGTAACGTTCTACCAGGTATCCTTTTGGTTTTAAAATAAGTCCCGTATAATAGGCTCTAACAAGGATAGTTCCCCCGGAGCCATCATCTGAGATCGTTAATAAATTTGAGTACTTATACCGATCATTATATTTTTCTCCAAATGTATAATTTACGGGTATTTCCTGAGCCCTGACTGCGATACCAATCAAAAAGAAACTGAGTAAAAGCCATTTTAATCTCATGAGCATAAATTTTAGGGCAAGGGGTTCTATTCTCCAGGAAATGATGCTTTACGCTTTTCTAAAAATGCAGTAGTACCTTCTTTAAAATCATCGGTTCCAAAGCATTCTCCAAAAGCCTTAATTTCAACATCATACCCATTAACATCATTCTTAAAACCCGCATTTATGGCTTTTATTGCCTGACTAATAGCTACAGGTGAATTTTTGGCTATTTTTTTGGCTATATTTTTACAGAATTCCAATAGCTCTTCAGAAGCCGTAACATGATTGACCAATCCAAATTCTATAGCCCTTTCCACATCGATCATACCTGCAGTCATAATTAGTTCCATTGCTCTGCCTCTGCCTATTAATTGAGGTAAGCGCTGCGTGCCGCCATAGCCCGGAATAACCCCTAGTGAAACCTCAGGTAATCCCATTCTGGCATTGTGACTTGCAACCCGAAAATGACAGGCCATAGCCAATTCCAAACCTCCGCCCAGTGCAAAACCATTGATAGCAGCAATTACCGGTTTATCCAGATTTTCGATAAAACTGAACAATAGTTCCTGGCCCTGCGCTGCAAGCTGCCCGCCTTGTTTAACGGAGAAATTTGAGAATTCAGAAATATCGGCTCCCGCCACAAAAGCTTTTTCTTCACTTCCTGTAATTATAATGACGCGAATTTGTATGTTTTTTTCAAGGGCTTTTAGAGCTAGGTGTAATTCCTTGATCGTCGCGGTATTCAGCGCGTTGAGTTTTTTAGGCCTGTTAATGGTAACCACTGCCAAGGGTTCTTCCAGATCGACTAAAATGTTTTTAAATTCCATATTCAATACGTTTTTTATTTTTTTGCTTTAGGAAATTTAACTGTAAAAACAGATCCCTTACCATGTTGTGAGGTTAGGGAGATAGTGCCTTTATAGGTTTCTACTATATTTTTGACCATCCCAAGGCCAAGACCCATCCCACTCGATTTGGTAGTAAATTTAGGTTCAAAAACTTTTTCCTTAACCTCATCCGAGATCCCTATACCATTGTCTGCCACTGATATTTTTACATAATCGCCCTCAGATGCGACCGAGACTAATATCCTGGGTGAAGCAACTTCGGGCACGGCTTGTATGGCATTCTTTACAAGATTGGTCACTACCCGTATTAGCTGAGTCCTATCTAATTTCGCTATAATTTCCTTCTCTTCCGATATAAAATGAATGTAATTTTCATTAAATATATCCAGGGCCAGTTTTACTGTTTTTACAACATTTAAGGTCTCGTTTTGTTGTGCAGGCATATCTGCAAAACTGGAAAAGGCAGAGGCAATACTGCTCATCATGTCTATCTGTTGAATCAAAGTCTTGGAAAACTCCGCTATCTTTTTCTTTGCATCGGGTGCAGCAGGGTTAAATTTACGTTCAAAACTCTGGACGGTTAAACGCATGGGGGTAAGTGGGTTCTTAATTTCATGGGCCACTTGTTTGGCCATTTCACGCCAGGCCTGTTCGCGCTCACTGCGTGCCAATTTAGCAGCGCTTTGTTCCAGCTCATCGATCATGGCATTATAGGAATCTATGAGTTTTCCAATTTCTTCACTGGGGTTTTTCACAAATATCTTCTCATTTCGTTTGGTGAGATCTGTTTGATGGAGTTTATCTGATATAGTCTGTAGGGATCGGGTAATGTATTTAGAAACAAAATAGGCTAGAATAATGGCAACTAAAAACATGACCAAATAAACACCCCCTAAACGAAACAGGAATTCCCGAAGCTCCATATTATTGAAGGAGTTATCCTCAAAATAAGGAAGATTCAGGATTCCTACAGGTTTAAATTTGGTATCTGTAATGTAGGTATAAGACGCCTGGTATTTATCCCCTGCAGCTACGTTGTCTTCTACATATCTTTTGTCTACGCTCTCCGATAGATTATTAAGTATTTCGGCCTGCAAACATTGAGAAATGGAGTCATTATTTAATTTAGGTCGGGAACTTTTAATAAGCTGTCCCTCCAGATCATAAATATTAAAATTTACATTTTGAACATCAGCGATTCGATATATCTCATCTTTAAAAATAAGCCCCAGATTCTCTGTAGTTACCGGATAGGTGGTAGATTGGATAGCATAGTATATGCTTTGCTTTATTTGTTCCTCTTTTCGTTCTAGCCGCTCTTGGTGATAATCCCTGGACTGTTCCCGGTACTGATAGACGGTTACCCCCGCGATAAGCACAGAAGCAATGAGGACCAATAAGATCATGGTAACGAAAATCCTGGACCTAAGAGAGAATTTTTTGAACAAGGACATTTAATTTGAGACTAAAGATAGCAATAATCAGTCCAAAAAATAAGGATGTCACGGCTAGTTAGGCCTCCGGATTTTTTTCCCGAATACGCTTATACAGACGTATCCCCAACATCAACATAATTACCAATAGGAAGATACCGATAACTCCGTATATCCAGTCGATCGCATTTTTAATAATGGCAAGGAAGGTTACGGCAAATAAAATAAGCGTCGCCACCTCGTTATAAATCCGCATATAGTTTGAACTGTACTTCACCTCATCTCGTTGCAATTCCTTAAACATTTTGTGGGTTACCAATTGGTAGATGATCAATAACACTACAAACCCAAGTTTCACATGCATCCAGGGTTGTTGCATCCAACCGGGCATAATTAACAACAACCAGATCGCAAATATCGTCGTCAAAATCGCTGAGGGCCATGTAATGATGTACCATAATCGTTTGGTCATTAACTTCAACTGTTTGGATAGAATTTCTTTGTCCGGTGAAGGCTTGTCCTGGGCCTCAATATGATAAATAAATAGCCTTGGAATATAAAAAAGACCAGCAAACCAGGTTATTACAAAAATCAAATGTAATGCCTTAATGTAATTATAATATTCCCCCATTAATTACGTATTTGAATGGCGCCAATACCGGCTTCCCAAAGTTTTTTATTGTACGCAGGAAGTGCTTGCGATATAAATTCTTGAGCCTTCGATTGTAAATCATTCCACTGAGCGTCCAATTCTTTTTTGCGGTCCTTGGACGATTGATTTACCCTGGGGATAACGCTGTTAGTTTGGTTAATTAAAAACAAGTATTCAGCGGTAAATTTATTGGGAAAATTCTCAACATCGTCATATGCCTGAGATTTTCGTTGCACCATATCCTGATCCCAAGCCACCAATTTATTCAGCAACGCTTGTCCTTCTTCCTTCACACTTCTTACTTCCAAACCGGCAAAAAGACTCCTTAATTGATTTTGTACCTTAAATAATTGATTGATCATTGTATGCATCGTGTTCAATTTCGATTCCATTTCTGTCATGAAAACATCAAACTCCATGTATTGCGTCTCAGAAACATCAAATCCCGGGGTTGCCACAATGGTACCTGTGGTTGAAGCCTCTGAGCCTCCTGCTATAATACGTATATTGTAAGTGCCCGGGGGTGCTGTATGCCCTCTAAAATCGGCCTCCATATAAACGTTTGGAACACCTTCCATAATGGGATATCTTAGGTCCCAAACAAATCTATTTAGTCCCGTATTTTTAGACAATACAGGCGCCGGTGGAGGCCCTCCTCCATTGTGTTTCGTATAGGTTGTGTCTTTTTCAGATGTAAAGGATCGAATAATCTCCCCTTTAACATTTATAATTTCCAATTCAACAACAAGTGAATCCTTGCTCTTGGGCAGCTCGTAATATAAAACCATCCCATTAGCCGGGTTTACACCTTCAAATGGATCTGTTCCCTTAAATGTGACCGAATTCCCATTCAAGGGACTTCCCCATGAGGCATTCAGAGTGTTTTCGGGTTGCATTATTTTTAAGGCAGTATTCGCGGGTTGGTACTGATTTAAAGCTGCAAGATCATCCAGGATCCAAAAAGAGCGCCCGGAAGTCGCTACGATAAGGTCGCCCTGATGAACCTTCAGGTCTGTTATGGGGGTTGCCGGCAGGTTTAGTTGCAGTGGTTCCCAGGATGTTCCGCCGTTCCAGGAAATGTAGATACCTTTTTCAGTACCTGCATACAACAAATTCTTTCGGGACGAATCCTCCCGAACAACCCGGGTAAAGTCACCATAAGGAATCCCATTGCTAATATTGGTCCAGGTATTACCATAATTGGTTGTTTTATAAAGGCCCGGTGTATAGTCGTTAAACTTATAGCGGGTGGTAGCTATATAAGCCGTTCCAGGATCATGGGGTGAGATATCAATTGCATTGATCAAACATTCCTGTAAGCCTTTTGGGGTTACGTTTTCCCAAGTTTGGCCGCCATTTTTTGTAATATGTACAAATCCATCATCACTCCCGGTCCAGTACACACCCTTTTCATGAGGTGATTCTATCATATAGGCCAGGGTTCCATAGTTTTCGGCACCTACAGCCTCATTGGTATAAGGCCCGCCTCCTTTGCCTTGTTTATCATCCATATTTCTCGTTAGATCCGGTGAAATTTCCTCCCAGGTAAGCCCTTTATCACGGGTTCTCAATACCAATTGTGCACAATGAAAATACGTATCAGGCTCATGCTGTGAACGGATGATTGGCGCATTCCAGTTAAACAAATATTTCATATCCCTGGCCGCCCTACCAAGGTATTGGAAGGGCGAAGCTAAGATCTTCGTGTCAGATTTTGTTTGGGTGTCCAAAAGATCGATATACCCTAAATAACTACCTCCCATAACATATCTTGGATTATCCGGATCATAGGCAAGGAAAGCACTCTCCCCTCCTGCGGAATAGGACCAGTCCTGATCAGAAATGGAGCCTCTGGACAAGGATAGACTGGCAATTTTCACAGATGTATTATCCTGCTGACCCCCATATATATTATAGGGAAATAAATTGTCTGCATTGATACGATAAAACTGGGCAGTTGGCATTATGTCCTGGGTTGACCAGGTTTTGCCATAATTAAAACTGATGGCCGCCCCTCCGTCATTGGCAATTACCATATTATTGGAATTAGACGGATTGATCCAAAGATCATGGAAATCTCCGTGGGTCCCTGTAATGCGCTCCCAGTTCTTGCCTCCATCGATAGACCTTAATGCTGGGGCACTCATCACATATACGGTATTCTCATCATTCGGATCTGGGAATACTTCAATATAATACCACGCCCTTTGCACCAATCTGTTATCCCCACTCACCATGGTCCAGCTTTTACCTGCATTTTCGGATACAAAAAGTCCACCTTTATCCTGGTTCGAATCGCTCTCAATTAAAGCATAGACCTTGTTTGGGTTAGCCTGACTAACTGCGATGGCCATTTTTCCTTTTTCCTCCGGAAGGCCTTTGTGAATTTGAAACCACGAATTACCCCCATCGATAGATTTATAAAGGCCACTTCCTGATCCACCGCTAATTACGATATTTGGTTTACGCTGATGGTGCCACATAGCCGCATACATAATTTCCGGAGTGTTCACGTCTATGGAAAGTTCATTGCAACCTGTAAGCTCGTTTACAAAAAGCACTTGTTTCCAACTGTTTCCTCCATCGGTGCTTTTATAGATTCCCCGTTCTTTGGTTGGCCCGTAAAGTGCCCCCTGGGCAGCAACGAAAACAATATCCGGATTGGTTGGATGTATTACAATACGGGCTATGTGTTGGGTCTTTTCCAAACCAATTTTTTTCCAGGTTTTCCCGGCATCTGTAGACTTATATACCCCGTCTCCATAGGATGTCATAACGCCTCTGACAGCATGTTCTCCCATGCCACAATAAACAATATTAGGATTGGAGGCTGAAACGGCCACGGCACCTACAGAACCAGTTTCAAAAAAACCATCTGAAATATTAACCCATCGTTGTCCTGCATCATTGGTCTTCCATAAACCTCCTCCGGTAGTTCCCATATAGTAGGTAAGCGGATCCCCAATAACCCCAGTCGCGGTTACAGACCTGCCTCCCCGGAAGGGGCCAATATTCCTGTATTTTAAGGGTTTAAAGTACTCTTCGGCGGTTTGGGCCAATACCATGCCCACGGTAAAAAAGGCGATTAGTAATGCGATTTTTTGTTTCATAGTTCTTTAGGAATATAATATTGTAATTGATCTATTTAAATCAGGGTTCGGGAAACGAATAATAAACCCCGCTTTGCAAAGGCAGGGCTTATCCTTTAGTATTTAAAGATTTTGCCTCATTATTCTACAAACAAGTAGTTAAGATTTAAGGAATTAAAGGCTGCATTAAATTCTTTGATCTCTTTTGTTATCAAGGCATCAAAATCATTTAACTGTTTATTGATTTTAGCGGTTAACTCATCTTTAACGGTAATGTCCTGATCGGTCGGAGGAAAATCATCAATAGATACCAGGCTATTCAGATGAGACAATTTGTTCGTTAAACGTATTGGGAAGTTTAATGGATCCTGCCCACTCCTATTCTGGGTTTGATATAGTGCTTTTTCAATGGACCCAAAATCTTCCTTCATCTTTTTTGCCTTTTCGATCAATTCTTTGGTGGCCTCATTTCCCTTGTATTGAGCCATAAACGCATCTAATTGCTCGGTAATCTTGCGAATTTTCTTGATCGATTTATGCGCTTTATCTACCGTTTTATTAATGTCACTGATAAAATCGTATTGTTTTTGCATATCGGGCACCGAGACCTCCGCCCTTGGGTCAGGGACAATCGTAAAGTTTTCTGAGCTATTGTTCCCATTTACGTTCAAATGTACTTTGTAAATGCCGGGAACTGCTTTTGCACCATCCAGGTTAGCCCACCAAAATATCATCCCTTTTAATTCCTCAGCTCCTTTGCCGCGGGTATCCCAAACGTGGGTATTCCCTCCTTTTTTAACAGTTAGTTTTTTGTCTTTATCCTTGGTATAGCTGCTATAATTGGCAAGGGTATCTCCTGCCATGCTGGTATAGGTAATAGCCACACTATCTTTCTCTGAAAAATCCTTCAAATGAAAATGCGTGATCACCCCGTTTGGGTGATTTTGCCCGGCTGTTTTTGACGGGGTTCTTGAGCTCCCGCCTTTGGTTCGGTATGCATCTTTTGGTTTAAACAAAATAGAAGAGCTAGTCGTTTGTCCTCCCTGTAGCTGGTGTAAAACGGTAAGATCATCTATGATCCAAAGGCTTCGTCCCTGGGTAGCAACAATCAAATTATTATCCTTGATTGTTAAGTCTGTAATAGGAACTACCGGTAAATTCAACTGGAAAGGTTTCCAATTCTGACCATCATTAAAGGACACATACATCCCGGTTTCGGTACCGGAATACAAGAGTCCTTTCCGTTTGGGATCTTCACGAACTACTCTGGTAAAATGTTCGTTATTTATTCCATTGGTGATCTTTTGCCAGGTTCTCCCGTAGTCTGTGGTCTTGTATAAATAGGGGGCAAAATCGCCAAGTTTATAGCGAGTGGCTGCAACATAGCATGTGCCTTCATCGAATGAAGAAGGTTCAATGCTATTCACCATGCTCCATTCCGGCATACCCGCAGGAGTCACATTTTCCCAGGTAGCACCCCCGTCTTTGGATACATGAACTAATCCGTCATCGCTCCCAACCCATAAAAGGCCTTCTTTTAGAGGGCTTTCATTAGCGGCAAAAATGGTACAGTAGTACTCCACCCCCGTATTATCCTGTGTAATAGGTCCGCCGCTCGATACCAGCTTTTCAGGGTCGTTTCGGGTAAGGTCTTCACTAAGCAATTCCCAACTTTGCCCTTCATTGGTACTCATGTGGACGTGGTTGGAAAACGTGTATAATTTTTTAGGATCGTGCTTGCTGAAGATGATCGGGAAGTTCCACTGGAACCGATATTTCATCCCTTCTGCACCGTAACCCATGGGGTTATCGGGCCATACGTTTATTCCGCGTACGGTATTGGCATCGTGGTTTACCCTCGTAAGGAAGCCTCCATAACTACCCCCGTAAACAATATCGTCATTGGTTGGGTCTACTGCGATATGGGCCGATTCTCCCCCGGCTGTAGTTTCCCAGTCGTCTTCCCCAATATTTCTTCCATTACTTCGATGCCTGATACGAATTGTAGAATTATCCTGTTGTGCCGCATAAATGCGATATGGAAACGCATTATCTGTGGTTACCCTATAGAACTGTGCGGTGGGTTGGTTATAGTATGTACTCCATGTGGAACCGCCATCATAAGACACCTGTGCGCCGCCATCATCCCCAATGATCATTCGTTTTGAGTTTTCCGGGGCAATCCATAGATCATGGTGATCTCCATGTGGCGCGTTAAAGGTATTGAAGGTTTTGCCGCCGTCGGTCGATTTGTGATACCGTACATTCAGTACATAAACCACATCTTCATCTTCGGTATCGGCATATACCCGGGTGTAATACCAGGCTCGTTGCCTAAGTTTTCGTTCTGAATTTATTTGAGTCCATTTTTTACCCCCATCTTCAGATCGGTAAAGGCCCCCTTTATCTTTGTTTTCCACAATTGCCCAAACTCTTTGGGAATTTTTTGGTGAAACGGTTACGCCCATGATCCCTAGGGTATCTTTTGGGAAACCTTCATTTTTAGAGATCTCGGTCCAGGTCTCCCCGCTATCGGTACTTTTCCATAAGGCTGAGCCATCACCACCACTGCTTAAACTATAAGGAGTGCGTTTAGCCCGCCAGGTAGAAGCATACAGTATCCTGGGATTGGTGGGATCCATCACAAGATCTACTGCACCAGACTGGTCGTTTGCATACAAGGTTTTTTTCCAGGTGGCACCCCCATCCACACTTTTGTATATCCCCCGGTCCTGTGAAGGTTTGTAAATATTCCCAAGCACCGCGGCATAGACGATATCCGGATTATATGGGTGAATCCGTATCCTGGGAACATGCCTGCTTTTTTCAAGTCCTACAGAGCGCCAGGTTTTTCCGGCATCTTCGGTTTTCCAAACACCATACCCCGAAGAAACATTTCCACGAAGGGTCTTTTCGCCCCCGCCCACATAAATCACATTGGGATCGCTTTTGGCTACCTCAACAGCACCTATACTGCCTCCGAAAAATCCGTCTGAAATATTTTCCCAGGTTCTGCCTCCATCCATGGTTTTCCAGACGCCACCTCCCGTTGCTCCAAAATAGAACAAGTTAGGTTCTCCGGGGACCCCGGTAACGGCAGCAGATCGACCTCCCCGAAAAGGGCCAACCAATCTGTACTCAAGACTCGAATAGAGCGTCTCCGGAAATGGATCGGTTACAGTTTTATTAGTTCGTCTTTGGGAATTGGCCGGAAGGGCAAGTGCGAAAAAGGCCATAAGAAGACCTATCTGATAAATTTTGATTTTCATTTTGCGTAGTGTTCGAATTAGCTGCCTTAAATGTACCAAAAAAGATGAGAACCAAAAACGGCTAATTTCAAAGGTTCCAGTACACACAAACTATGGTATTTATGATCTCCCTATTTTAATGAAATTGCAAATCCAATGGATGCTATTCTCGATAATAATATAATTTGTATCTTTTTAACTGCGGCCAACCTTTTGCCAAATGAAAGAAATCAAAACCAGTACTTCTTTAAAAACTATTTTTCCTTTTTTCATTTCTCTACTCTTTGTGTTTGGCACTTCCTGTACCAAAGATAATTTCCTTACTTCCATTGACGCTAATCCTGATTTTAAATTCTGGTCCCATTATCTGGGCGATCCTGAACGGACGCATTATTCTGTTTTAAATGAAATCGACACCAGCAATGTACACCTGCTCAAACCTGCGTGGCATTACGTTAGCGGGAATTTAGAACAAGGAAGAAACAGTCAGATACAAACAAATCCACTTATTATAGGAAATCAACTCTTGGGCGTGAACCCGCAAAATACGCTGTTCTCTGTAAATGCCGGCACCGGAGAACGGCTCTGGGAATTTACGCCAGACAATACAGATCAAACAGGGTTGGGTCTTAGCCGTGGATTATTAGCCTGGATGGGGAAAACAGCCGATAAAAGCAGGATATTTTATGCTTCGGGCTACAGGCTCTATGCCGTTGATTTAACTAAGGGAAAGTTAATTTCCTCTTTTGGCGATAATGGCAGTATCGATCTCCGACAGGGGTTAGGTAGAGACCCTGAGAGAGTTCCTATCGTATTAACAACACCAGGGGTTGTTTACAAAGATCTGATGATTTTGGGGTCTAGAACATCCGAATCTCCGGGAGCCGCCCCCGGTCATATTCGGGCCTATAATGTGCATACCGGAGCCATGGAATGGATCTTTCACACCATCCCACAGCCCGGGGAATTTGGCTATGATACCTGGCCTAACGAAGCCTATAAAAAAACTGGAGGTGCAAATAACTGGGCAGGGATGGCATTGGACGAAGACAGGGGCATTGTATATGTCCCTACTGGCTCGGCCGCCTTTGATTGGTACGGTGGCGACCGAATTGGCGATAATTTATTTGCCAATACACTACTGGCTTTGAATGCACAAACAGGCGAACGTATTTGGCATTTTCAAATGGTAAGGCACGACCTTTGGGATCGTGATTTACCTGCTCCACCCAATTTATTTTATATGGAGCGCGATGGTAAGCGTATCCCTGCAGTAGCTCAAATTACCAAGAGCGGACATGTGTATGTTTTTAATCGGGTTACCGGGGAGCCTCTGTTCCCTTTGGAAGAAAAGGTCTACCCCAGTACTCCTCTGGAAGGCGATTTGGCGGCCAGCAGGCAGACACTCCCTGTAATACCAACCCCATTTGCCAAGCAACTATTAAAAGAAGAAGATTTGTATGCCCCGAATCAACCTGCTTTTGTGGATGATTTTATTGATAAGGGCCAGAATATCTTTCCTCCTACCGTACGCGAGAAGTTAGCACAGGTAACTTCCAATGGGCAGTTTATTCCGATAGATACCAGAGGTGTTATTTTGTATCCCGGTGCCGATGGTGGTGGCGAATGGGGGGGTGCAGCAATGGATCCCAGAAATGGGGTTATGTATGTAAACGGGAATGAAATGGCGTGGATCGTTAGAATGGCAAAGGTGGGAGAAAAAGATGGTAAACCACTGGGTAAAGGAGAGACACTTACTCAAATTCACTGTGTTCGATGCCATGGTGGCAATTTGCAAGGTCTGGGTGTAATCCCTGAATTAAAGACCGTAAAATCACGCTTATCATCTAAGGAGATACAGAATGTGATATCAAAAGGAAAAGGGGCTATGCCGGGACAGCCTAATTTAAGTGATGATGAAGTACAAAAGATTACGGAATTTCTTTTGGGTGTTGAAAAAAAGGAAGAAGAAGATCACAGGGCACAGCCAACCTTGGGCAGCCAATACGCCATGGTGGGTTTTGGCCGTTTTAAGGATGACAGGGGCTATCCTGTAATGAAACCGCCCTGGGGAACACTTAACGCTATTGATCTGAATACGGGCGATTACTTGTGGCAGATTCCCTTGGGGCATGAAGAGAGCCTTAAGGACCCTGATTACCCTGTGACGGGTACAGAGAATTATGGAGGACCTGTCATTACAGCTGGGGGTGTTTTGTTCATTGCAGCGACCAAAGATGAAAAGTTCAGGGCCTTTAATTTGAAAACGGGAGAACTGCTCTGGGAAACTAACCTCCCTGCAGGAGGCTATGCTACACCGGCAACCTATGAAATAAATGGAAAGCAATACGTGGTTATTGCCTGCGGAGGCGGTAAAATGGGTACGAAACCAGGAGCCTCTTATATTGCTTATGCGTTGCCTTAAAAATAGCACCAATATGAGGTATTGGATTTGCCCACTAAACAACTATTTGTATGAAAAAAAAATTCAACTGGCTCAAATTTTTCTATACCCTAGGGGTGATACTCTTCCTAATAGGTACGCTGGACCCTTTAGAAGGAAGTGTATTGATTGCCCTTGGCAGTATGGTCCTGGTTGCGGCATCCCGGTATAAAAAAGACAGACATTATAAGGCCTTTCGAATACATGCAATGTTAATTATAATTGGAGTCTTTTTCTTGTTTTATTTTTCCTCTTTAGGAGGATTTGGTGGCACTTCGAGCCTTTCGTGGTGGTGGGGCATATTGATCATTCCGTATCCGCTTGGGTGGTTAATGAATGTAATTTTACTACTTAAAAGGGCGTTTTATAAGAACAAAGGAATTGGAGATCCATAGGCAATAAAAAAGCTTTAGGAATTCACCTAAAACTTTTACAACACTAATTCTATTTGCTTCTAATTATGGCTGCTTTTAACTGAGCCAACTATTTTAAGAACGATCAGTATCAAAAGCCCGAGCAAAATTAACCGCTGTCTCCTGGTACTCTTTACTATCAGCAGCCAGCAATAACAAGCCAATCAGGACAATCCTGGGGTCATTTGCATCACCAAATTCTTCAGTTAACACCTCCTCTTCAATATCATAGGTCCGAAGTAACTCCTTGGTTCCGTTCACCAAGGGCATCATGGCCCTTTGGGTCTCTTCCGTTACTCGTTCACTAAAGTTACCATCTATGATGTCATTCTTGTTTAGACCAGAATAATGTTCTTCCACTAAATTCCGGATTTTTGGCGTGGTCTCCTTTACGAGGCGTTCAAACTTGTTTATGGCTTCCTGTTGTTCCAAGTATTTAAACTCCTCATTTTCCTTTTGACAGGCATGAAATGCCATTCCTCCCAGCAGTACCAAAAACTTAATGGCGAAAATGGCGGCCAATCCTTTGGCCAGGCGTTTCGCCGATCGATTCATTGTCCTTAATTTTAACATCTTTCATGTGTTTTAATGTTTAACAAACTATTTAATTATGACACATACTATGCGCTAAGTATTGAAAACAATATAGAGGCGCTTTCCGTAACCACCTTGCAGGCGCAGCCAAGAGTTTTCAAACCTTAGTTCACGAAATAATAAATAAGGACTAAATTGAAATGAATTGAATTATTCTGCTGTAGTGGCCCGCAACGAAGTTTTAACTTCTTTTCGTAAATAATAGCCAGTAACGATGGTAGACAGGGTATCTGCTATAGGAAAGGACAGCCAAACTCCCAGTTCCCCCAAATAGAAAGGTAAAATAAGGATCAGCGGGATAAAGAAAAATCCCTGTCGAGTAAGGGTTAGTAATAGGGCAGGTATCGCCTTACCCACTGCCTGGAAATAGGCTGCGCCAATTAGTTGTATGGCAATGATCGGGGTAGCTGCAAAAACCCAGCGCATTGCAGCTGGCGTATTGTTGAGTACAAAGAGGTTTCTCGCTAATTCGTCGGCCGGCATATCTGCCCGGCTGCTTAAGAACAAGCCTGTAATTTCCGCAGGAAAAACCATGAGAACAACAAATACTAGGGTTGCAACAAAAGCGGCATATTTTATGGCGGTGTTAATAGCTTCCCTAACTCGTTGGTATTTCCTGGATCCATAATTATACCCAGCAATAGGTAAAAACCCCTGGGTGACCCCAAATACGGGGAATAAGGCAAACATAAGCATACGCCCTATAATTGCATAAACAGCTACCATAGATTCCCCACCCAGATCGAATAATATGTTGTTCATTAAAAGATAGGTAATACTGGTTACAGCCTGTCGAGAGAGGGTCACAAAACCCAGAGAACTGATTTCCTTGAGAATCGGAAGGTGTAATCTAAAATGAGGAAGTTTAATTTTAAGCTCCGAATTTTTTGAAAGGAAAAAATAAAAGATGTATCCAAAACATAACAGGTACCCGCCCGTTGTAGCCCAGGCCGCTCCTTCCATACCCCAGTCGAACACATAAATAAAAAGATAGTCCATTACCAGGTTTCCTATCGATGGGATGATCATTGCGATCATGGCAAATTTAGGTTTGCCCTCTGCCCTAATCACGGTATTCCCCATCATACACAATGCTAAAAAGGGGACCCCGTATAAAACGATTGTGTAATAAATTTTTGCCGGGTCAAAAATAGCCCCTTTACCTCCAAAGGCAGGGATAAGGCTATTTGCATAATAGAGGCCCAATACCACCATGGTAATGGTCACCAGCAACGTAAATGTAATCTGATTCCCAAAGGTTGTAAGTGCCTTCTCTGGATTATCAGCCCCCAAAGCACGGGAAATGATACTGCTACCCCCAATGCCAATGGCCATGCCCAGTGCCGCAATAAAAAATGATACCGGCAAAACCACATTGATCGCTGCAATGGCGATAGATCCTATCCAATTCCCTACAAAGATCGTGTCGACCAAAATGTTGAGCGACATGACAAGGATGCCGATGGATGCGGGTACTGCTTGTTTAATCAGGAGTCTCCCAATGGCTTCTGTTCCTAACTCATCTGAAGAGACTGTGGCCATTAAACGGGAAGTAATTCTTTCAGTTGCCAATCCTTAATCCAGCTAGCCATCAAGGCTACCCATGCGTCATTGTCATTTAAACAAGGTATGTGTTTGTATTGTTCGCCCCCAGCTTCTTCGAACTGTTCCTGACCTTCCATGGCAATTTCTTCTAAAGTTTCCAGGCAATCACTTACAAATGCGGGTGTTATCACTACAAGGTTTTTCTTTCCCTCTTTGGCTAGGCGTTCAAATTCATAATCTGTATAGGGTTTTAACCACGGATCCCCGGCCAATCGGGATTGAAATGAAGAGCTTACTTTGTCCTCAGGCAGCTGCAAACTGTTCTTTACCAATTCGGTAGTATCATAACACTGGTGCCTGTAGCAGGTATGGTGCGCTACTGAATTTATTTGACAACAACTCCCATCTATCTTGCAATGAAAACGGGTTGGGTCCGATTTTCGAATATGACGTTCTGGTATGCCGTGATACGAAAACAAGATATGGTCATAGTCAAATCCTTTTAATCCTTCAGCAATACTATCGGATAGTACTTTTATATACTCTTTGTTCTTATAAAAAGCAGGCATTGTAGTAACCTGCATTTCGGGAAAATTGTCCTGTTGCTCTTTCAGCACTTTTACCACTACCGTTTCATACGAGGACATTGCATAGTGAGGGTATAAAGGCACTAGTAATACCTCATCTACTCCCTTGTTCTTAAGTTGTTGTAGCGCATTTTTTATGGTCATAGATCCATACCGCATTCCAAGAGCAACTGGCAATTCGGTATGTTTTTGCACCTTGGTGGCAAAGCGTTCGGAAATAACAATAAGCGGAGACCCTTCTTCCCACCATATTTTCTTGTAAGCCTTGGCAGATCTTTTGGGACGCGTTTGTAGAATGATCCCTCGAACCAAAAGATTACGGAATATTTTGGGAACATCGATCACCCGTTCATCCATTAAAAATTCATCTAAATATGGCTTTACATCTTTTGCAGTAGGACTGTCCGGAGACCCCAGGTTTACCAATAATACTCCTTTCACAATGCTATTTTTTTAAGTCCCAAAAATACTATTTGTAAGCTAACCTAGGGCTACAACTCACCAATACTTTTTTTATGCCTTTATAGAGATTCCTAATTTTACATGGAATTCACATCTTTGTTCCGTATTTTAACACCCGGCCATAAACTAAACTCGCAATAGTCAAGATGATAGAAGACCTATTAAAAAATCCAGCTAACAAGTCCATGCTCTTTGTTTTCGGAGGCCTTTTTTTAATAATAGTGGCCTATATCATTACGGTTCGGATTTTGAGCCATTTCGGAAAAAATCCTGATTATTTAATTCCGCCAGAAACTGTAAAAAAAATTTCCATACCTCTCTTTTTGATCTTCTTTTCTTTTCTGTTACGAATTAAATCGCTGAGCGATCTAATGGGCCTTGAAGATTATCTGTACTGGTTTAGAAAAGCTGGTACCCTATTATTAATTTTTTCCTGTACATGGTTATTGATCAAGAGCATCAAATTGATAAAACTACTGGTTATAAGAAACTACGATGTACATGCCGATGATAATCTTAAAGCACGTAAGGTATATACACAGTTTACTATCCTGGAACACATCTTTATTTTTATCCTTATAATTCTGGCCCTGGGGATTGCCTTAATGAGTTTCGATGGGATTAAAGAAATCGGTGTCAGCATTTTTGCCTCTGCAGGAGTCGCAGGTATTATCTTGGGTATTTCGGCCCAAAAAATGATCGGTGCTATCCTGGCCGGAATACAAATCGCCATAGCCCAGCCAATAAAGATTGATGATGTAGTGGTGGTTGAAGGCGAATGGGGAAGGATAGAGCAAATAACCCTTACCTATGTTGTGATAGGCCTGTGGGACAAAAGGAACCTGGTAGTTCCCACTACTTATTTTATTGAGAACCCAATTCAGAACTGGACCAAAACATCATCGGATATCCTGGGTACCGTTTTGCTTTATACGGATTATAATGTTTCATTCGATGCATTGAGAGAGGAACTAACGCGGATCCTAACCAGTACTGAATTATGGGATGGTGAAACCAATGTTTTGCAGGTCACTAATTCTGCTGCCAGTCATGTTGAAATTAGGGCTTTGATGAGCGCAAAAGACGCCCCAACGGCTTGGAATCTGAGGGTATTGGTAAGGGAAAAACTTATTACATTTTTACAAAAGAAATATCCGAAAAGTATTGCTCATACCAGGGTATATTTAAAAAATGACATTGTTGCCGATAAAAATAGTAACACGCATCCGTGAAATCCCTTGATTTGCTCTCTAAGATCTGGCATGGTCTATGTTCTATAGACATCCCTTTTTATTGTAATTTCACAAGAATTTACAGCACATGAAATATTGTAGTGTTTTTCTTTTATTCGCTTTAATGGGCAATTTTGCTGCAGCTCAGAATATTGTATGTTCTGATTCTGATCAGCAAGCGATTGTTACAAAAATTAATACGATTCGTTCGTTAGAACAAGGTGATTTTGGTGAAACCCTCGTCCGTATTGGTAAAACCTTCATCGGCACCCCTTATGTAGCGCAAACCTTGGAAGTTGGCAACGTGGAATCTTTGGTGATTAATCTGCGTGGATTAGACTGTACCACTTTTGTTGAAAATGTGTTGGCCTTCACGCTGATAAACACGAAAGTGAATGCAACTTTCGATTCTTTTGTAAACACCCTTGAAGAAATTAGATACCGGGGCGGAAAGTTAAATGGCTATGCATCACGATTGCATTATTTTTCTGACTGGATCGCAGAAAATGAAAAAAAGGGACTGGTGAATGATGTAACGGCCGCCATTGGAGGAGCTAAAATTTCGAAAGAAATTAATTTTATGAGCAACCACAGAGGCTCTTATCCATTTTTAAGAGATGAGGAAAACTATTTGAAGATCAAAAGGACCGAAGACGCCCTCAATCAAAAATCATTTTACATCCTACACCAGGATCAAATTGAAAATAACGAACATCTTATAAATACTGGTGATATTATTGCTTTAACAACCTCCATTAGTGGCCTCGATATTACCCATACAGGGATCGCAACCAGGGAGGCAGACGGCAGAATTCATTTGCTGCATGCTTCGTCTTCAGGGCAGGTAGAAATATCCGAATTGCCTCTAACCGATTACCTAAAAAATATAAAAAATAATACAGGGATTATGGTTGCAAGGCCTGTAGGTGAATAATTACTATTTCCTTCCTAAACAAAGGATTATCATACACTTCTTCGGTATAAATTAAACCAGTCTAAAAGGGACGGCCTCCGTCAAATTCATAGTGCCAGGCATCAGGATTGAAATGTCTGGGACATTAAATACCTTTTAGGGGTGGTCCCGTATTTCTTCTTAAAAGCCGTAATGAAATGACTAGCCGTACTATACCCTACTCGCAGTCCTACCTCATTTACATTATATTGATTCGATTCCAACATCTTGCGAGCGTACTCCATTTTGTAGTCAAATAAAAAACTATAGACCGAATCTCCATAGATCTGTTTAAACCCTTCCTTTAATTTCTTTAGACTTAACCCTATTTCTTCTGACAAAGCCGCAAGGGTTGGGGGCTCTGTCATTCGGGCTATGATGATATCTTTTGCCTGTCGAATGCGTTTTACATTTTCCTCGTCGACCAGGAAGGGACATTGTTCCAGGGCAGCATCATCATTCTTATTAAAATATAAGGCCATTAATTCATACACCTTGCCTTTCAGATAGAGGTCTATAATGGAAGGATGTAAATTATAATTCATTATTTGACTTAAAACTACCGCAATAGCCGGGGATACAGGCTCCTGTGAATAATACTTCTTCTCCTTGAATTCCGAATTTAAAAATGGAATATGTCCGGCTTGTTTGGAAAAAAGGGCATGAAATTTTTGAATGCTCATGATCAGGGAAAGCATCCAGGTATTTGAATTGATCTCGGTATTTAATGGTAGGTCTAACTGCGTATTATAAAGCAAAAGGGATTGCTCCTCCGGTACTTCCAAGGCGTAATTCCCCTCGTTAAATATAAATTTCGAACTCCCTTTCAGACAAAAGTGAAACTGTATGAACGAACTATCAATTTTACGCGTAACCTGCTGTTTATGAATACTTTCATTTTGAATTTTTAACACAAAAAATCCCGGTTCAACAAAAACTTCCTGATAAGAACCTTTAGCGATATTTTTTTTAATTCCATCCATTAAATACAATCTTTTTTATTTAGATATTCTTAATAATAATTTCATTCGCTGTTCAATTATCCCGTAAAATTAATAGTTTGAAGGATATAATCCTCAATTTAAGATGGAAAAAACTTATAACGATACTTATTGTACCTCTAGCGTTATTTTCATTTCGCAGGAGCACCTATTTTTGTGGGGTTTTAAATGAGAGAATGAAGAAATACCACATTTCAAAACACAATTCGTTTTATACCGTTGGTTTAAGTTATCTGAAAGCCGATGCCGTAATGCGTGGTAAATTCAGTTTAGATCAGCAAGCCAAAGAGGCCCTTTTAGTTGAGGCCAGAGAACTGGGGATCGATGGATTGTTAATAACCGCGACCTGCAATAGGACTGAATTGCACGGATTTGCGCAGCATCCTTTCCAACTGATCAAATTACTCTGCGATCACTCCAGGGGAACCGTAGAAGAATTTCAGGAAGTAGCCTATGTCTATAAGAACTATGAGGCTATTCACCATTTATTCAGAGTAGGAACCGGGCTCGACAGCCAAATCCTGGGCGATTTCGAGATCATAAGTCAGATTAAAAAAGGATTCTCCCTTTCCAAGGCACAAGACCTCACCAATCCTTTTCTGGAACGCTTATGTAACTCAATCCTTCAGGCTAGTAAACGAATTAAAAATGAGACTGAATTATCGAGCGGTGCCACCTCAGTTGCTTTTGCCTCCGTACAATACATTTTACAGAACATCCCTGACGTTTCAGATAAAAACATTCTGCTTTTTGGCACCGGAAAAATTGGCAGGAATACCTGTGAAAACCTTTTAAAACATACCAATAATTCCCATATTACCTTAATAAACAGAACCAAAAACAAGGCTGAAAAAATTGCAGGTAAATTTAATCTGGTCGTGAAGAGTTATGGTGACCTGCAAGCGGAGATTCGAAACGCGGATATCCTTATTGTGGCAACAGGAGCACAATCGCCCACTATTTCAAAAGAATTGGTATATATAAAGAAACCGTTGCTCATCCTGGACCTGTCTATTCCTAAGAATGTCGCGGAAAATGTTACCGACATAAAAGACGTGACCCTGGTTCATCTTGATGACCTCTCGCAACTAACAGATGAAACCCTGGAACGAAGAAAACAATTTATTCCGCAGGCCGAAAGAATCATTCATGAAATAATGACCGATTTTATTCAATGGTTGGAAACCCGCAAATTTGCGCCTGTAATCAAGGCATTAAAAAAGAAACTGAAAACCATGAAAGAAGAAGAGCTGGACTTTCAATCGAAGAAACTAGCCGATTTTAATTCGGAACAGGCCGATATCATTTCAGAACGTATTATCCAGAAAATAACCAAACAGTTTGCAAACCACTTAAAGGATTCAGAAATCGATGCAGAAGATAGTTTAGAACTAATTCAACGTGTATTTCAACTAGAAGTAGATCTAAAATGAACCACCCAATCCGTATCGGAACCAGAGATAGTGAATTAGCTCTTTGGCAGGCAAATACTGTAAAAAATAAGCTTGAATCCCAGGGATACACATGCAGGCTTGTTGCTGTAAAATCTACTGGAGATCTAATATTAGACCAGCCACTTTACGAACTTGGAATTACGGGTATATTTACCAAAACATTGGATGTTGCCATGCTTAAAGGTGAAATTGATATTGCCGTGCATTCAATGAAAGATGTCCCCACCGTACTCCCAAAGGGTATGGTGCAGGCGGCGGTATTAAAAAGGGGCAATCCTCGTGATATCCTCGTGCACAAAGGACTCAATTTCTTAAATGAGGAAGGCATTGTGGCCACAGGTAGTTTAAGGCGCAAGGCGCAATGGCTGCATCGATATCCATTACATGAGATTGCAGATCTGCGAGGCAACGTTAATACACGTTTGCAAAAATTAAAAGATCAACCCTGGAATGCCGCCATATTTGCTGCCGCCGGGTTGGAACGTATCGACCTCCTCCCTGATAACCATACAACATTACAATGGATGATTCCCGCACCGGCTCAGGGAGCGATGGTTGTGATGACCCTCGAAAACAACAGCCATTGTATAGAGGCGCTAAGACCGCTGAACGACGCAACTACTGAACTTTGTACGGCAATAGAACGAGGTTTTCTTAGAACGCTCGAGGGTGGTTGTACGGCACCAATAGGAGCCTTGGCTACCGTAGTAGAGGATACGGTCCACTTTAGTGGAATTCTGCTTTCCCTGGATGGTCAAAAGGTCCTGGATATTCACAAACAAATACCAAAGGATCATTGCAGCGGATTTGGTTTAGCCTGCGCTGAAGAACTAATTCAACGTGGAGGTAAGGAATTAATGGGAGAAATAAAATCAGAGTTGAAAAAATGACCACTATACTTTCTACCAGATTACTTACCCCTCATCAAAAAAAGAAACTCCTGAGTGCTGACATACAGGTGACAGACTACAAGGCGATCTCTATTGAATTTAAGAATGTTGACCTTCCCGATTCGTATGATTATGCTGTTTTTACCTCCAAAAATGGGGTAAAAGCCTACCTTCAAAATACTCCCCCGAATCAAGAACGGAATCTGAACTGCTTTTGCGTAGGACAGAAAACAAAATTGATTTTAGAGAAAAATGGACTAAAAGTTATAAAAACAGCCGAAAATGCCTTAGAATTAGGTAAAATCCTCGTAAAAAGTTACAAAAATGCTTCTTTTTTGATTTTTTCAGGGAACATGAACCGGCCCGAATTAGGGAAACATTTAGCTGAGAATCGAATTAAATTTAAAGAGGTGGAAGTATATACAACCAAGTTCACCCCAAAGAAATTTGAATACGCTTTCGATGGGATTTTATTTTTTAGTCCCAGTGGCATACGGAGTTATACTATGGAAAATGAGATGCGATCATGCCCCGCATTTTGCATTGGTGAAACCACGGCAACAGAGGCAAAGAAACATGCTGAAATCATTTTCATTGCATCGGAATCTACTGTAGAAAGTGTCATTGAAAAGGTTATTCATACTTTAGGTACCCCAATAAAAAATTCATAATGGCTATAAAGAACGATCTATTTCTGAAAGCACTGCAAGGTAAAACTGTAGACAGGCCCCCGGTTTGGATGATGCGACAGGCAGGTCGATACCTGCCCGAATTTATGGAGATCAGGAAAAAATATGATTTTTTTACCCGCTGCCGTACTCCTGAGCTCGCTTCTGAAATTACAGTGCAGCCAATCCGCCGTTTTGGAATGGACGCCGCCATCCTTTTTAGCGATATTCTGGTAATACCCCAGGCAATGAATATCGAAGTACAGATGAAACCTGATTTTGGTCCGTATTTGCCTCATCCTATACGATCTAAAAAAGAGGTCAATGCAGTAATTGTTCCCGATATTGAGGATACTTTGGGATATGTTATGGAGGCTATAAAAATGACCAAAGAGAAATTGAAAGATGAGATTCCACTTATTGGTTTTGCAGGCTCTCCCTGGACCATCTTGTGTTATTGCGTGCAAGGACAAGGCAGTAAATCTTTTGATAAGGCCAAAGAATTCTGTTTCACACAACCGGAGGCTGCGCATACATTACTTCAAAAAATTACAGATACTACTATTGCGTATTTAAAAGCCAAAGTACAGGCTGGCGTAAATGCAGTTCAGGTATTCGATTCGTGGGGAGGAATGTTATCCCCTGAAGACTACGAAACGTATTCCTGGAGGTATATACAGCAAATCATTGATGCTCTTAAGAATGAAGCACCCGTGATCGTTTTTGGAAAAGGATGCTGGTTTGCATTAAGAACAATGGGTGCCTCCGGAGCCGCTGCCTTAGGGGTCGACTGGACCTGTTCTCCACAAAATGCCCGATATTTAAGTGGTGGTACTATTACATTGCAAGGGAATTTTGATCCGGCACGCTTATTTTCACCTCCCGCAGAAATAAAGAAACGCGTTACCCAAATGATCAACGAATTTGGTAAAGACAAATACATTGTCAATTTGGGACATGGTATCCTGCCCAATGTGCCTTTAGAAAATGCCAGAGCCTTTATAGATGCAGTAAAAGAGTATTCAGAATAAGTGGGGCTTTGGCAATTCATAAAAAAGATCAATGCCCGTCAATTTTGGAGCCTTTTTAAGCTGTGTATTTCGCATATTTGGTTTGTTTGGCCTACATTAAAGGCAACCCAACGTACAGTAGCATTAGCCAATACACATTTTGGTTCCCGTCATCATAAAAATACCCGGGCGAATGCCTTCAGACATGCCTTATGGAACTTTTTAATTGCAAAGGAATGTTCCGGGTGGAATAAAAAGGAAGATACCGTAATTTCATGGACCAAACATATTACGGAAATCCATGAGATGGCATTACCAGGGAATGTTTTGGCCAATGCCATGGATATTCATAACAATGAAGTGGGGCAATATGTATTTTTACAAAACAAGGAAATAGCGCTTGAAAAAACACTAGCGCTCCTCTTGGAAATGACCAGAAATTCTAAAAAAATTAGCACGTTGGATGAACTAGTGATTGTCCCCAAAGATCAAATGGTGCATCTGATCGATGTTTAAGACTATGAAAGAAAAATTCTATAAGTATATTGAAGCGCTTCAGAATACCATTACCTCCCAACTTGAAAAAACGGATGGGAAGGCCGTCTTCCGTGAAGATATTTGGAAAAGAGCCGAAGGTGGAGGAGGGCGAACAAGAGTTATTGAAAATGGGGCTGTATTTGAAAAAGGTGGTGTTAATATCTCTGCAGTACACGGAGCCCTCCCAAAAAGCATGCAAGCCTACTTTGGGGTAGCCGAAGCAGATTTTTTCGCCTGTGGCCTAAGTTTGGTCCTACACCCAGTAAATCCAATGGTCCCTACCGTACATGCCAATTGGAGGTATTTTGAAATGTATGATAAAAAAGGAAAGGTAGTAGATCAGTGGTTCGGCGGAGGACAAGATCTTACCCCATACTATTTGTTCGATGAAGATGTTCGTCATTTCCATGCAGTATGTAAAAAAGCATGCGACGCTCATCATCCCGATTTTTATGACAGCTACAAAAGAAAATGCGATGAATACTTTTGGAATAGCCATAGGGAAGAAGCGCGGGGCGTGGGGGGTTTATTCTTTGATTATTGTAAACCAACCGACAATATGGGCATGGAGGATTGGTATCAATTTGTTACCGAAGTGGGCGATTCTTTTCTGGAGTCCTATATCCCAATTGTGAAAAAGCGAAAAGGAATGAAGTATGAATCAATACACAAAGAATGGCAAGAGATCCGCAGGGGCAGGTATGTAGAGTTTAATCTCGTGCACGATAAAGGCACGCTATTTGGCCTGAAAACCAATGGGCGAATAGAGAGTATTTTAATGAGCCTTCCCCCAACGGTGCAATGGAAATATAACCACCATCCTGAAGATAACAGCGAGGAGTTCCGTTTATTACAAGTGCTTAAACATCCTAAAGATTGGACCGGAGAATAAACTACAAATAAGGTAGCCTATGAAACAAAAAATATATCAGGTAGACGCTTTTGCTGATCAATTATTTTCCGGGAATCCGGCTGCTGTCTGTGTCCTTAATTCCTGGTTGGAAGAGGAGACCATGCAAAAGATCGCCATGGAAAATAACCTGGCAGAAACAGCATTTCTGGTCAAAGAAGATGGTCGGTACTTAATACGATGGTTTACTCCGGAATTGGAAGTAGATTTATGTGGCCATGCGACCCTGGCCAGTGCCTATGTGCTTTTTAATTATTACGGCCATTCCACCAACATATTAGAATTATATTCCCCAAGAAGCGGCAGATTATCAGTAACCAAAGAAAAAGACGGTTATTTAACCCTGGATTTTCCAACCGATGAAATGGAGGAAGTAACAGCGTTACCAATATTTAAAGAAACTTTAGGGACCGAGCCCGTCCAATCTTATAAAGGCAAGACTGATTACCTGCTGATCTATAATAGTCAAAAGGAAATTGAACAAATGGCCCCGGATTTTTTCCTGCTAGATACGATAGACGCAAGGGGCATTATTGTTTCAGCGCCTGGAGATGAGGTAGATTTTGTTTCCCGATTTTTTGCCCCTCAATGCGGCATTAGTGAAGATCCGGTTACAGGATCGGCGCATACCAGCCTAACTCCCTATTGGGCCAAAACACTTAATAAAACGAAACTCGTTGCCAAACAGTTATCAGCGAGAGGAGGAACCCTCAAATGTGAATATTTGGAAGAACGGGTCAAAATATCAGGGAAAGTAATACCCTATTTGATTGGTGAAATTATGCTGTGAAATAAGTTCAATTCCCGTAACTTTAGGAAATAAAATAGATATGTACCCACTAAGAAGAAATAGAATACTCAGGAACAATAGCGCCATAAGACACCTGGTTCGGGAAACCATTTTAACCCCAAGTGATTTTTTGGTGCCTCTATTTGTAGTTGAAGGTCATAGGGTAAAGGAGGAAATACCTTCTATGCCCAATTATTACCGATTGAGTTTGGATAACCTGGAGAAAGAAGCAAAGGAACTATGGAAAATGGGTCTTTGTGCTGTTCTCTTATTTGTAAAAATTCCGGAAAATCTTAAGGATAATCAGGGTAAGGAAGCATTGAATGAACATGGCCTCATGCAACGGGCCATTAAAGCCGTTAAAAATGCATGCCCTGAGATGTTGGTCATGACCGATGTGGCTCTGGATCCTTATTCTACTTATGGGCATGACGGTATCGTCGCAGATGGGATCATTCTCAATGATGCCACCAATGAAATATTAGCTGAGATGAGTATTTCACATGCATTGGCCGGGGCCGACTTTGTGGCACCGAGTGATATGATGGACGGAAGGATACGGATTATTCGTGAAGCACTGGAAGATGAAGAACTCACCAGTACAGGGATAATGAGCTATGGTGCAAAATATGCCAGCGGCTTTTACGGGCCGTTCAGGGATGCCCTGGATTCTGCTCCCGTTGCTTCGGATGAGGTTCCAGGGAACAAACAAACCTATCAGATGGATCCGGCAAACCGATTGGAAGCTGTTAAAGAAGCCAAGATGGATATTGAAGAAGGGGCCGATATTATTATGGTAAAGCCCGGTTTGTGTTATCTTGATATTGTTCGCGACATCAGGAATGAGATAGATGTTCCAATAGCGGTTTACCAGGTTTCCGGAGAATATGCTATGCTCAAAGCTGCAGCCGAGAAAGGATGGTTAGATCACGATTCCGTAATGATGGAACAATTGATATCGATCAAAAGGGCGGGTGCCAGCATTATTGCAAGTTATTTTGCAAAAGAAGCAGTGGCGTTAATGTCCTGATATTTTACCTTTCTTTCGAACATAGTATTTGAACTTTCTAGGGTTCTAAATAGTGCTGAATTCATAATCCATGGTACTCCGCATACAAATTCTTGTTTTTCTGATCTTGATATTCATTCCCCTGAAAAACTTAGGGCAAACTACTCCTATATCCAACATAGACTCCTTTAATTATGATCATATATGTGTAGATGGATCGGCTTTAAGAGGGGCGCCATTAGACGTTCTAAATGCCGAGATCGATTCTATTATAACGATAGGTATAAAAAAGAATGCCTTCCCGGGAGCGCAGATTTTAGTGGCTAAAAGTGGAAATATCATTTTTCATAAGACCTACGGATTCCACACCTACGACAGTATTCGGCCTGTGCAATTGACCGACCTCTATGATCTTGCCTCTCTGACCAAAATTTTAGGACCTCTACCCATTCTTATGAAATTATACGAAGAAGGTAAGATAGATCTTGACCTTCCCTTTAGCACCTATTGGAAGCCCTGGAGAACCATAAAGGACAAAAAGGACATTACACTTAGGGAAATCTTGGCTCACCAGGCCGGTTTAACGCCCTACATTGTCTTTCTGAATACGGTCTTGAAAAAAGATCGGATTCGGAAACATTTTATAAGAAGTACGCCATCTATTCATTATCAGAAACAAGCCTATGAAGATCTGTTCGTTCGAAACGGGTTTAAAAATAAGATGCATCGGATAATCAACCGATCCGAAGTAAGTAAAGATAAGACTTACAGCTACTCGGGATTGGCATTTTTAATTTTTCCAGACCTAATTCAACAACTTACCGGGCATTCCTATGAGTACTATTTACAAAAGCACTTCTTTTTACCCTTAGGCACCCCATCATTAGGGTTTACGCCAAAACACACATACCTGGTAAATGCTGTTGTTCCAACAGAATATGACGATCGGTATAGAAAATCCCTGATTCAGGGCTGGGTCCATGATGAGAATGCATCGTTGTTAGGGGGTATTTCGGGAAATGCCGGATTATTTGGAACTGCACATGATCTGCATAAGCTAATGCAATTGTATCAAAATTATGGAACCCTGGAAGGGGAACGTTATTTTTCAGAATCCACCCTTCGAGAATTTACAAAAGTTCAATATCCAGAAAATGAAAATAGAAGGGGTCTTGGTTTTGACAAACCGCTATTAGATAATAGAGAACGTTCTTTGCAAGAAGCATACCCGGCGCCTTCAGCCAGTATGGAAAGCTTCGGGCATAGTGGGTTTACCGGAACTTTCGTCTGGGCCGATCCAGTAAACCAATTGGTATTTATTTTTCTTTCCAACAGGGTGTATCCTACACGAGATCATCGGAATTTGTATGATCTCAATATTCGAACCTCCTTACAACAGCTCTTTTATTCTTACTTTATCGCTATTGATTAAAAGATTTTTGGTTTTTTATTAATTCTTACCTTCGCAATTGAAACTGACACCATGGGATTATTACTTTTTTACGTCCTTATTTCTATATTTTTCTCTTTTTTATGTTCCATTTGGGAAGCCGTTTTGCTTAGCATTACCCCTACTTTCATTAATTTAAAAAAGAAAGAAAACAAAAAGTTCGCTTTTATTTTAGAGCGACTTAAAAGAGATATCGATCAACCTTTAATAGCCATTTTAACCTTAAATACCATTGCACATACGGTAGGTGCCATTTTGGTTGGGGTGCAAGCGAAAGTAACATATGCCGAAAATTATGGTAAGGTTACCAGGAGTTTCATTGGCATGGAGTTCACTGAAGAGCTTATGGTAGGTATTGTCTCAGCCGTCATGACCATGCTTGTTTTAGTGGCTTCAGAGATTATACCTAAGACCTTAGGTGCCACCTATTCCAGGCAATTGGCTAATTTCACAGCTAAATCATTGCATTTATTAGTCCTTTTATTAAAATGGACAGGGTTATTATGGGTGCTTCAATTATTCACACGATTAATTAGTAAAGGAGCCGTTCACGGAAGTGTCCTGAGTCGAGAAGATTTTACTGCAATGACCGATATTGCTGAAGAAGAGGGTGTTTTCCATTCGTCGGAGTCTACTGTAATTAAAAATTTATTGCGCTTTAATGAGGTTAAGGTCAAAGATGTAATGACTCCCCGTGCCGTTATGAAAATTGCTTCAGAAGCAAAGAGCATTAAGGAATTTCATAATGATAACCCTAACCTACGGTTTTCGCGTATTCCGCTTTTTGGGGAACGAGTAGATATTATTACCGGATATGTCTTAAAGGATCAGGTCTTAGAGGAAATAATCAATGATAATGGTGATAGCCCCCTCGTTTCCTTACGACGAGATCTATTGGTTACAAAAAGAGATACCCCTATTCCTCAATTATTTGCAACGTTTATTGCGCAAAGAGAGCATATTGCGTTGGTAGTAGATGAGTATGGCTCTATAAGTGGAATTGTGACCATGGAAGATATTATCGAAACCCTCCTGGGACTCGAAATAATGGATGAAAGCGATAATGTAGAAGATCTGCAGGTATTAGCTCGTAAAAAGTGGGAAGCACGGGCCAAACGAACAGGTATTATTGAATAACATGGAAATTGCGATCATACAAACGCCTATTGGGTATACAGCCATTGAGGGCGATATAAACGGGATTAGTACGGTAAGTGTCTTAGAGGGCCAACATAGTGTCACCGCTACCATTCCTGAAGTCCTGGAAGACGCCGTATACCAGCTTAACGAATACTTTGAAGGTAAACGACAAACCTTTGACCTGCTATTAAATGCGTCTGGTACGGATTTCCAACGGTCTGTGTGGAATGAGTTATCTAAACTACCTTATGGTAAAACAATTTCTTATTTAGATTTATCAAAAAAACTAGGAGATACTAAGGCCATTCGCGCCGTGGCTTCAGCCAATGGGAAAAATCCATTATGGATCATAATTCCTTGCCATAGAGTCATTGGAACTGATGGATCATTGACCGGATATGCAGGGGGATTACATCGTAAAAAATGGTTGTTAAACCATGAGAGTCCTGCAAAACAACATTCATTATTTCCAAATTAGCAGACTATCCGGTCTGTTTTTTTATAGAAATTGGTATTTCCTTCGTTGCAAAGTGTCCTTTGTCGGGAATTTCCGTTTAGAAATCGCATTTTAAACAGTATTCACTTGACTATCTCATTTTAAAAACCGACTACCTGGTTTGTTTGGGGGAATTTAGGGTTTTATAAAATATGTAGGTGCAAAAGGCACTTCAATTCGCTCCAATAAAGTACCGTCTTTCGCAATAATAAGAATGCCCCCTACTATCGTATTTGCGTTATCGATATAGCCATATCCCATCACGAAAACTTCGTCACTGGCTATATAGTGCATCGCAGTTAAGTCGATAGAAAACTGGGTTTCTTCCTCTACTTGCCGAACGATCGATATCATATCTATAACCACATTTTTATCCAGTACAAAATCAAAATACGCAGGGCCAAAAGGAACTGCTGATGGCTGTGCATAAAAATTAGAGTAATAAAGGGTGTTCTCGTATATGGAACCTTTTAGGGGGCCTGGAGTTAGAAATTTGTTCAGGTTAAAGTTTACCTCATTTATTAAAATTAGGCTTTCAATGTCATAGACCTGATACCCAAAGCTATTATTAGCCTTTCCCGAAATGATCCCCAAATTACCCAGTTCATCAATTAGTATATTGGGTATGTCGCTATTAAGATCAAAGGTTTGTATAATGGAGCGGGTTTCCGTATTAAATACAATAACATGGTAATTATCATCGGTGCCGCGGTAGCTCAATATAAGCCGCTGCCGGTAATATAAAGGATCGTAGACCTTATCTACGTTTGAGGCGATTGATAAATCTGAACTATCACCGGTTTCGGGATCTATGGTTCTAACGCCAAAATTATTACTGCCTATAGGACTAAAATACCCTAAAAACAGTAGGTCTTCTGAATTGGTCCCCCAAATAATATAGCGTTCATCAGTATTACTGTAAAAATCAGGATAGGCATTGGATTGCCCTGTGACCACATTTTGTTGCAGCACGGAAAAATTACCGAAAGAAATACTATAAAAAGAAAGTACCTCGAAAACTTGTCTTAAAGTCAGATAGGTAGGGCTTAATCCTAAAGCTTCTGTAAGATTTATTTGGGATCCCTGAGATAGCGACCCCTTATAAGAATATTGGTAGATGTTTTCTGCATCTTCCCCTATCACTATAAAATCAGGGATAGTGATGTTCTCTGCTTCCTTATCTGATACCCCGTCCTTGGAACAGGAAAACAGAAAGGCTACAAAGAAAAGTACCCCCAATGCCTTGATGAATTTCATGCAGCTTTTTATTTAAAAGTACGTATTATCCTTTTAAGAGGCCAAACTGATATGCCATTTCAGTTTAAAAGGCTCTTTTTGTATTGGTCCTGGCATCTGTTTAGCACGAAAAAGCTTTTGTTTGTATCTTTAAATAACTCCAAATAGGTATGTATACTACCTTTTGAAATAAAAAGGAAATAACCTGTTAACCATGTTACAAAAAATAAACATTGAACACCTCTTGTTTTTAGATATTGAGACGGTTCCGGAGGAAAAGACCTTTGATTCCTTAGACGAAACAAAACAGCATTTATGGGATCAAAAAACACAATATAAACGGACCGTAGATGTCTCAGCCCGGGAATTCTACGACAATGCCGGTATTTGGGCCGAATTTGGAAAAATTATATGTATTTCTGTAGGGTATTTTAATTTTAAAGGCGAAAAAAGACATTTTAGGGTCACCACCTTTCATGGAGAAGAAAAAGAAATCCTTAAAGAATTTAAGGCTCTTTTAGGTGATCACTTCAGACATCCAAAATATCTATTATGTGCTCATAATGGAAAGGAATTTGACTTCCCTTACATAGCGAGACGGATGATCATCCATGGTGTTTCGCTTCCATCCAAACTGGATCTGTTTGGGAAAAAACCCTGGGAAGTGCCCCATTTAGATACGATGGAGCTATGGAAGTTTGGTGATTACAAGCATTACACGTCTTTAAAACTCATGGCCAATGTACTCGGAATACCATCTCCCAAGGAGGATATTGACGGGAGTATGGTCCGGGGTGTATATTATGAGGATCAAAATCTAGATCGCATCATTGAATACTGTGAAATGGATGTCATTACAGTAGCACAGGTTCTTTTACGTTTGAGAAATGAGCCGATGTTAGGTGAGAGCGAAATTAAGAGGGTCTAGTAACTCGGATTACTTTCTACTCCTGGGGATGATATTTTAACTGAACGTACACCGGAAAATGATCGCTGTAACCTCCTATATATTTTTTCCCAACGTAGGTTCTAAAGGGATTTCCTTTATATCTCCCATTCCATTCTTTTAGAAAATGATCATCAAAGATATTGGCATGGGCAAAACTATGCGTTCCTTTTTCGTACTTAAAATAAGTCGTAGAAAGAATAATTTGATCGAATAGCGACCAGCTATTCTTATAATTAGCACTTCCTCTATTTTCAGTAATAAGTTTTTCCATTGGATTGTAAAGCGGCTTTTTTTGCAACAGCATCTGAATACTCTTAGCATCCGGACCATCATTAAAATCACCCATTATACTGTAATTGGGCATCGGGTCTTTCTCTTCTATTTTAGCCATGTACTCACAAATGGTCTCTGCTGCCTTAACCCTTTTATAGGCTGTTTCTGTCTCACCATCCCTTCTTGAAGGCCAATGGTTCACAAAAATATGCATAGGCTCCCCGTTGAGGCGCCCTTTAACATAGAGGATATCTCTGGTAGCATCCTTATTTCCATCCAAATTATGTACAGATAGGTGAATGTTTTCAGAGAATTCAACTTCAAAGTATTCGGGATGATATAATAATGCGGTATCAATACCGCGTTCGTCCGGAGAGTTATAATGTACAATTTGATATCCAGCCTCCCTCAGCCATTTGGTGGCAATTAGGTCTTTGATAACCGATTTATTTTCGAGCTCAGCAAGGCCGATCAAAATTGGAGGTGAATTACTCACTTTTGCCCCCAGATGAGCCATAGTTCTCGCCAGTTTCTTAATTTTCCGCTGATATCGTTTATTGGTCCATTTTTTGAATCCCTTAGGCGTAAAATCGTCATCCAGTTTATGGGGATCATTTTTTGTGTCGAATAAATTTTCAAGATTGTAAAAGGCAACTGTGTAGATATTTTCTCGTCGCTTCTTCTGAAATAAAGGAAATAACATGGAATCCTGAATATGCTCCTAAAAATACAAAATCACTTGGTAGGTATTGCTTAGCTTTGTACCATAAAGTGAATTATGCTCGAGAAAAAGACTATTGATCACGAAAAAGCTATTCTTATTGGTGTTATCAATCGGGAACAGAATGAAGTTAAGGTGTCTGAATACCTGGATGAATTAGAATTCCTGACCTACACTGCAGGAGGGGTCGTAGAAAAACGCTTTGTACAGCGCGTAGATCTACCTAATCCAAAGACCTACATTGGCAGCGGTAAAATGGAGGAGGTAGAAGCCTTTGTAAATGAACACGAAATTGGTTCGGTGATCTTTGATGATGAACTTTCTCCGGTACAGCAGCGTAATATTGAAAAGCAATTAAGGTGTAAGATCCTGGACCGGACCGGGCTTATTCTGGATATTTTCGCACAGCGTGCAAAGACGAGCTATGCAAGAACTCAGGTAGAATTAGCACAGTACGAATATCTGCTTCCCAGATTAACCGGCTTATGGACACACCTTGAGCGTCAGCGAGGAGGTATTGGGATGCGGGGTCCGGGGGAAACCGAAATTGAAACAGACCGCCGTATTGTCAGGGATCGAATAGCCCTTTTAAAAAAGAAGCTTACCAAAATAGACAGGCAAATGGAAACCCAGAGGGGTAACCGTGGTTCTATGGTACGAGTTGCTCTTGTAGGATATACAAATGTTGGTAAGTCTACCCTCATGAACGTGATCAGCAAAAGCAAAGTGTTTGCTGAAAATAAATTGTTCGCAACCTTAGACACTACCGTCCGCAAAGTGGTTATTGGTAACCTCCCTTTTTTACTGAGTGATACCGTCGGATTTATTCGCAAACTCCCCACTCAATTGGTGGAAAGTTTTAAAGGAACCCTGGATGAAGTCAGGGAGGCAGATCTGCTGTTACACGTCGTGGATATTTCACACCCTAATTTTGAAGAACACATAGCCTCGGTAAACAAGATCTTAGGGGAAATTGGATGTGCAGAGAAAGAGACTATTATGGTCTTTAATAAAATAGATCTCTATACTCATGAAACCATAGATGAGGACGACTTAACTACGGAAAAAACAAATAAACATTTACGTTTAGAGGAATGGCAGCAAACCTGGATGCGTAGAATAGGAAAAAATGCTTTATTTATTTCTGCCCTGAATAAAGAGAATTTAGACGTGTTTAAAAAACGTGTGTACGCAGCCGTTCGTGAAATTCATGTTACCCGGTTTCCGTACAACAACTTTTTGTATCCTGAAAACCTGGATGAATACTAGTTTGTTTAAATGAAAATTTAGGTAGTTCATCGAACAAATTTACCGCTTGTATTTTTCACAACAGCATCGATTGGGTTTACAACATAATTTTTTTAGTATCCCCTCATCACAATACATTTACGGTGTAGTTAAGTGTAAGTGTTTCCCGATTGTAATCGGGACCCCAAATCTCACCTGAGCTTAATTATTAGTGTTCATTTCCCCAAATCAGCACTAGACCTTTTAAATTATCCATGTGATAATTGAGATTAACCAAATTTTACGAACCTGCTTAATTAAAAAACCCTGATCTGTCGATCAGGGTTTTTTTTTATAATTGGAAGGCTATTTTTTCTTAAAAAGGGGCACTGAGGAACAGGCTTCCCCGTACATGATGCTTTTTGCAACCCCCTGCAATTTAAAAGTGGCCCATATATAAGCATTTTTGGGCACAGGTTTTTTAGTGCACCCTTTTATAACCACCGGTTTATCTTGAAAAGGAGCTAGCTCCAATTGCTCTATCACGGATTGGAATATCACGGTTTCCAGTAGTTCCAAGTCTCCCAGAACTACTTTTTTTGCAAAGGGCTGTAGTTTGGTCGAGACCAGCATATACGCCCAGCCCGGTATAATGGCCTCTGAAGAACAATAGAGGCCCACGTAAGCATCCCGGTATTGTTCCCAATTGTGGCCGGTAACAAAGGTCCTGAAATCTTTCTCTTTTAGAATGATCCCCTCATGCAGCCATTCTCGGATGTCTAAAAGAACCCTTTCCCCTTCGGGATAATAATCTTCCAGATCTAATGTGACCAAATTGCTGGATGCAACGCGATTGATAATTTCTTCGGCCATAGCTTTATACGATAGTAAATTGTTAGAGAAGTCCCAATTCCAATTTTGCTTCTTCACTCATCAGGTCTTGAGTCCAGGGAGGATCGAATGTGATTTCTACCTCGGCATCTTTAACCATGTCGAGCGATTTTACCTTCTCTTCTACTTCCACCGGAAGTGTTTCTGCTACCGGGCAATTTGGAGAAGTTAGGGTCATAAGAATTTTTACATCATGGTCTTCATTGACAAATACATCATATATTAATCCCAATTCGTATATGTCTACAGGAATCTCAGGATCATAGATGGTTTTGAGGACATTTACAATCTTTTCTCCCAGTTCCTGTGTATTTATAGTAGTATCACTCATGATTCTTGATTTAATTTAATTGCGTTTGATACGCCACTGCATATAATTTCAACTGCTTGATCATACTCACCAGGCCATTCGCCCTGGTGGGCGATAAGTGTTCTTTAAGGCCAATTTCATCAATAAAATGTGTATCAGCATCTATGATATCCTGAGGTTTTTGATGACTAAACGCCCTGATCAGAATAGCTATGATGCCTTTGGTGATAATAGCGTCACTGTCTGCTGTAAATACCAATTTATCATCCTCCAATTCGGCATGCACCCACACCTTACTTTGGCAGCCCTTTATAATATTGTCTTCTGTTTTATATTTCTCCTCGATCAAGGGCAATGATTTTCCAAGATCGATCATATACTCATAGCGCTGCATCCAATCGTCGAACATGGAAAATTCATCTACGATATTTTGCTGTATCTCTTGTATACTCATTATCTCAATTTAGTCGTAAAAATACAATACTTATTATTGTCTTTTAGTTGTATTTGTTGCCTTAGCCCTATAGGATTTGATTTCTGAAAAATTTACGAATAATGACTCGTAAAATCAAAGCCTTCTAAGAAAGCATTTGTTTCGCCTTTACAACACCATCAATAAACCGGTCTATCTCTTCCTTTGTGTTGTAGAAACTAAAACTGGCCCTTATGGTGCCGGGAATTTTAAAATAATCCATTATCGGTTGGGCACAATGGTGTCCGGTTCTTACTGCAATACCCATTTTATCTAGCAGCGTTCCAATATCATAGGGGTGAATCCCTTTGATATTAAATGAGATAACCGCCGTTTTCTCTTGTGAAGTTCCGTAAATCTTAACTCCCTCTATACTCAATAAACGATCTGTAGCATAGGTTAGCAATTCATGTTCATATTGGGCGATTGCTTCTATGCCAATATTTTTGATATAATCCAATGCCGCGCCAAAAGCAATGCCTCCGCAAATATTAGGAGTACCTGCCTCAAATTTATGTGGTAAGCCTGCATAGGTGGTTTTTTCGAAGGTTACTTCGGCGATCATTTCACCACCTCCCTGATACGGAGGTAATTTAGTAAGCCATTCTTCTTTGCCGTATAACATACCAACCCCTGTAGGCCCACATAATTTATGAGCCGATGCCGTATAAAAATCCACATTCAGTTCCTGGACATCTACCTTAATATGGGGAGCTGCCTGGGCCCCGTCTATTAAAACTGCCGCTCCCACTGCATGGGCTTCTGAAATGATTACTTTAATGGGATTAATAGTGCCAAGTGCATTGGAAACATGATTGCACACCACCAGTTTGGTGTTATCGGAAAGCATTCCCTTAAATTCCTGCATTAAAAGCTCGCCCTCCGGGTTCATCGGTATTACTTTAAGGGAAGCTCCTGTACGCTCACATAGCATTTGCCAGGGCACAATATTGGAATGGTGTTCCATGGCCGAAACCAAAACCTCATCTCCTTTTGTCAGGAAAGACGAAAACCCATTCGCTACTATATTTATACTGTGTGTAGTTCCTGAAGTAAAAAGGATCTCATGCGCTTTGGCAGCGTTAAAAAAATTTTGAATTTTAATTCGGGCTTTTTCATAGGCATCCGTAGCCTCTTGAGCTAAAGTATGTACCCCCCGGTGGATATTGGCATTGTAATTACTGTAATAACCAACAATGGTATCAATTACCGGTTTTGGGGTTTGAGACGTAGCCGCATTGTCTAAGTAAACCAATGGATTTCCATTGACTTCCCTTTTTAGGATCGGGAAATCTTTACGTATCCGTGTAATATCCAAGGTGGTTTGTTGCATCGTCATCGCGTTTTTAAATCCCTTGAAGAACTATTATAGATCGAATCCTAAGCGGACCCCCAATTTGGTGGCGATTAACTTATTGATCCGTTTTTTTAGTTCCGGTATTCTAACACTTTCCAATACATTATTGGCGAAGGCGTACATAAGCAATCCGGTTGCCTCTTTTCTCGGGATCCCCCTGGACTGAAGATAGAACATGGCTTCTTCGTCTAACTGGCCTATGGTACATCCATGGGAACATTTTACATCATCTGCAAAAATTTCGAGCTGAGGTTTTGTATTGATTGTTGCTTTATCGCTGATAAGCACATTGTTGTTCTGCTGAAAGGCGTTTGTTTTTTGAGCCACCTTATCCACTATGATCTTGCCATTAAATACCCCGGTTGACTTTTCTCCGTAAATTCCCTTGTAATCCTGATGACTCTCAGAATTAGGTTGTCTGTGATGCACAAGCGTATGATGATCTACATGTTGTTTCTCCCCTAAAATAGTTACTCCTTTTAAAGTAGAATCTATATGTTCCCCATTCTGAAAGAAGTTGAGGTTATTCCGGGTTAACTTTCCTCCAAACGAAAAGGTATGCACTTTAACTACACTATTATCCTTTTGAGAGATATACGTATTGTCTATTAAAGACGCTTTCGAAGAATCATTTTGAACCTTGTAATAATCAATAATCGCATTCCTTGCTGCAAATATTTCCGTTACGCAATTCGTAAGGACCTCATTCGCAGTAAGGCTTTGATGCCGTTCAATGACCTGCAGTTCAGCATTTTCCTCTACTATGATCAAATTTCTGGGTTGAAGCATTAAAGTAGCCTCATTCCCGGTAGCGAAATGTATGATCTCCACCGGTTTTTTGGGAGCTTTGTTCTTTGGAATATAAATATAGGCGCCTTCTCTGCTAAAAGCTGTATTCAGGGTAGTAAGTGATTCTTCTTTGGAAGCCACCTTATTGAAATAAACGTCTATTACAGGCTTGTACATGGGCTTTGTAAGGGCTGCGCTCATAAGGCAAATATCTACCCCGTCATGCGTGGTCTCGGACAAATAAGAACTGTATATCCCGTCTATGAAAACGATCTTGTAAGTATCAATTTCGTGCAGAAAATATTTCTTTACCTGGTGATATTCCAGTGCATTCTCCTCTTTTGGGAAAATGCTGAAATCTACCTTCTGCAGACTATTCAGTGAAGTATATTTCCAGGCTTCTTCCTTTTTGCTCGGGAACCCTTTTACCTCAAAATTTTTAATGGCCTCGGATCTGATGTCGTGTATAGGATGGTCTACATCCACATTATTTTCAAATGCCATAAAAGAAGATACCAATTTGTCCTTTAAATCCATTTCTCTAGGTTTCGTTTTATGCAACAGGTTCTTTCTTTAGCCAGTCGTATCCTTTTTCCTCTAATTCCAATGCTAATTCCTTAGTGCCCGATTTTACGATCTTACCATCATGAATTACGTGCACAAAATCCGGAATTATATATTCTAAAAGTCTTTGGTAATGGGTGATCAGGATTACTGCATTGTCCTTGCTCTTTAGCTTGTTAACCCCATTGGCCACGATGCGCAACGCATCAATATCGAGGCCTGAATCGGTCTCGTCTAAAATCGCCAATTTGGGCTCTAACATAGCCATTTGGAAGATCTCGTTTCGTTTCTTTTCACCTCCTGAAAATCCTTGATTCAAGGATCGGGACAAGAACTTACGGTCTATATCCAACATTTCAGATTTTTCACGAATGAGTTTTAACATCTCGTTCGCAGGCATATCTTCCTGGCCACGTGCTTTTCTGGACTCATTGATTGCGGTCTTCATAAAATTGGTAACCGATACACCCGGAATTTCTACCGGATATTGAAAAGAGAGGAAAACTCCTTTATGGGCTCTTTCTTCCGGTGAAACATCTTCGAGATCTTCTCCTTCAAAAAGAATAGAACCTTTTGTAATCTCAAATTCTTCTTTCCCGGCTATTACCGAAGCAAGTGTACTTTTCCCAGAACCGTTAGGGCCCATTATGGCATGAACTTCCCCTGGTTTAACCTCCAGACTAACTCCTTTCAGGATTTCTTTGTCCTCTACGCTGGCATGTAGATCCTTAATTTTCAACATGTGTAACTCTATTTAGTTTCGTTGTTATATTTATTTTCTATGTGTTTTATCCTACCGAACCTTCTAAACTTATTTCCAATAATTTCTGAGCTTCCACAGCAAATTCCATGGGTAGTTTGTTCAATACTTCTTTGCTGAAACCGTTGACGATCAAAGCAATCGCTTTTTCCGTATCTATCCCTCGCTGATTGCAATAGAATATTTGGTCTTCACCAATTTTACTTGTGGTGGCCTCGTGTTCTATATGCGCAGTTTTGTTTTTTACTTCTATATATGGAAAGGTATGCGCTCCACATTCATTTCCCATTAGTAGCGAATCGCATTGTGAAAAATTCCGGGCATTGTTGGCCCGACTATTCACCTGAACCAATCCTCTGTAGCTGTTTTGGGATTTGCCGGCAGAAATACCCTTTGAAATTATAGTACTCTTAGTGTTCTTCCCGATGTGGACCATCTTGGTCCCGGTATCTGCCTGCTGATAATTGTTCGTTACAGCAATCGAGTAAAATTCTCCTATAGAATTGTCACCTTTCAAAATACAGGATGGATATTTCCAGGTAATGGCCGAACCAGTCTCTACCTGAGTCCAGGAAATCTTGGCGCCCTTTTCACAAAGGCCTCGCTTGGTCACAAAATTGAACACTCCTCCTTTTCCTTCTTTGTCGCCGGGAAACCAGTTTTGTACGGTAGAATATTTGATCTCTGAATTGTCCAGAGCTATGAGTTCTACCACAGCAGCGTGAAGCTGGTTCTCATCGCGTGAAGGTGCTGTACAGCCTTCCAGATAACTCACATAGCTCCCTTCGTCTGCGATTACAAGTGTTCTTTCAAATTGCCCTGTCCCCGCCTGGTTTATCCTGAAATAGGTGGATAGTTCCATAGGACATCTCACTCCTTTTGGGATATAACAAAAGGACCCGTCGGAGAATACGGCAGAATTCAAGGCCGCGTAAAAATTATCCTTGGGAGGAACAACAGAGCCGATATATTTTTTCACCAATTCGGGATGTTCTCTGATCGCTTCTGAAATGGAACAAAAGATGATCCCTTTTTCGGCCAGGGTCTTTTTAAATGTAGTGGCCACGGATACAGAATCCATCACGATGTCTACTGCAACCCCTGCCAGTTTTTTCTGCTCATCAATGGAGATCCCCAGTCTTTTAAAAGTGTCCAGCAACTCCGGATCTACCTCATCCAGACTGTCATATTTGGGTTTGCTGTTGGGTGCAGAATAGTAGCTTATATCCTGAAAATTCGGTTTCTTATAATGAATGTTGGCCCATTCCGGTTCCACCATTTCTTTCCACCCCTTAAAGGCTGCAAGCCGCCAAAGCGTCATCCATTCCGGTTCCTCTTTCTTTTTGGAAATAGCAATAACAATTTCCTCGTTCAACCCTTTGGGAAACGTGTCAGATTCTATATCGGTATAGAAACCATATTCGTATTCCTTGGTTTCCAGTTCCTTTTTTAATTCTTCCTCTGTATATGCCATATCAATTATAATCTTACCGTTATAAGGAGAAACTTTCTCCACATCCACAGGTACGCTGTGCATTCGGATTGTTAAACACAAACCCTTTCCCGTTTAATCCGCCGGAATATTCCAGGACAGTTCCTACCAAATAGAGAAAACTCTTTTTATCAACTAAAATTCGAACCGCATTGTCCTCAAATACCTTATCGGTTTCAGACATGGTATTGTCGAATTTAAGTTCATAGGACAATCCACTGCACCCGCCGCTTTTTACACCCACGCGTACATAATCTTTTGCAACATCGTAGCCTTCTTCCGTCATCAAAAGGGTGACTCTATTTTTGGCTGTTTCAGATACTTTGATCATTCTTAATTGGATTTATTCTAAATAGTATACAAATATAATGCAAATGTCGAGTTTTAGCATAGTTACTAACATTATAATAACATATATGAGAATCAGGCTTTTCTATATAAGTGAGCGAACCATTCGTAGAAGTTTTGCCGAATGGAATCCATGAATCATTTTAATATCATTCGATCTTTAGGAAGACCAAATCTGTAAGTCCTTTGTTCTCAAGGGTATTGAAGTCTGTGCTTTTGCTCTCTCCTACTAATAGCAGGCTTCCATCAGTGCTTTCCAGGGCATCGAAACCATAATCCAGGTCTGAGCCACCAAAAGTCTGTTGCCAAACAGGGTTGCCCTGCGAATCGATCTTGAGCAGCAAAATATCATTCTCGCCGGCATTCATGCTAAGGTCCTGGTCTTCGCTTTTTGAATTTCCTGAAAGGATAAAACCGCCATCAGAGGCAGGACGTATGCCTTCTGCTGCGTCGAAACGCAAGCCCCCATAAGTCTTTTCCCAAATCAAATTTCCGTTATTGTCTATTTTGATCACCCAAATATCGGACTCTCCGTGATTCATTGAAATGTCCCCATCGGTGCTGATGGTACTCCCGGTTATCACATACCCTCCGTCTTCCGATTTGGTTATATCCTGGGCAATGTCTATCCCGGTACCCCCATAAGAGCGTTCCCAAACCAGGTCTCCTAGGGCATCGATCTTTACAACCCAAAAATCATAGCTTCCCCGTGAATTGGACACATCAAAATCATCACTTTCAGAAAAACCTGCCATGACAAATCCCCCGTCATGACTTGTTACCACCGCATGGGCCCTGTCATTGTTGGTGCCCCCAAAATAGTTACGCCATTGCAAACGGCCTTGCGCATCTAGCTTGGTACCCCAGAATTCTCCCACACCATGCCTGGTAAGGGAATAGGATTTGTCTGTATACCCATCGGCCTTTGCCAGGGTAATGTCTAAAAACCCTGTGAAGAAATACCCCCCATCGGCACTTTGTACAATATCGTACGAATGGTCATGACCGGAGAAACCGAAGCTTTGCTCCCATTCAATAGTCCCCTGGCCATCTAATTTTAAGATCCAGTTATCATGAAATCCCTCATTGTTGCTGGCATCCCCATCATCACTCATGGCATACCCCGTAATGGCATAACCTCCATCCGAGGTTTGGATAACCGATTGTCCCCTGTCGTCCTTGCTGCCGCCGTAGGTTTTAGACCAAAGTACATTTCCATTTGCATCGGTACGTACCAACCAATAATCATTTACCGGGGTAGTTTTAGTATCTAAATGCCCATCCGTGCTGTTCGAAAAACCAAAGATGGCATAACCCCCGTCGGAGGTTTGAATGATAGCACGTGGGGTATCTTCCCCTGAGCCTCCATAATTGTGAATCCAGGCAATTTCGCCCAAAAAGGGCTTGCTATTCTGCTCAGGTCCCATAATATCGGCCTGATCATAGGTACAAGAACCAAGAAGGATAACCACAAAGAAAACAAGTATGCGTTCCATCGGAAATATTAGTTTGATTTTTGGATAATAAACAGACCTGAATTAATATCACTCACAATTATTTTACCACTTGGCAAGAAGGGATATACACTCCAGACCCCTTCAAAACTTGCATTATTGTTTAATGGGTAGGTATCAAAATACCCTGTTTCCGTTATCGTGCTATTGGCAATGCCCGAAATATCGAGGATACGTACCCCGGCGGAGTAATTGGCTAAAAAGAATTCATTTCCTTTAACATAGCCATTGTGATCTATAGCGGGAGTTGTACCTAAGTAAGTGTAATGCAGTACTGGGTTATCCAGGTCGGTCATATCGAAAACAAGTGTGCGGGAATTAAATCCAAAATTGAACTCATCCGTTTCATCCCCCAAAATAAAATAGCGTTGATCTTCCGTAAACCACCCCTGATGCGTATAGCCAAGATTGCTGTACTGTAATGTTGAGACAAGGCCTGGATTTTGCTTCTCAGTTACGTCGACAACAGCAATCTGATTCTCATTGGCTCCAATAAAGATCTCGGCTCCGGCATAGTTGGCATCCGGACCGCTGTACGTTACAACTTGTGCGTCGTGGGTATATCCGGATTCCCCATACCCCCCGGCTGCCACGAGATTTAGAGGGTCTTGAATGTTGATGAAATGTACGCCACCATTGTACATGTCATCTCCAGTTCCCACTGCATATGCAAATCCGCTATCCTCATTAATGACAATATTATGCGAATTTCCAAAACCTGTGTATCGATTATCCGACGAAAAAGTCTTTGGAGCCCCGGTTACATTTCGTAAGGCAGTGAGGTCAAAAACCTGCATACCATGGCCAGGGGCCTCGGAGCCAATAAAGGCATGATCCTGGTAGACCTTGATGTCGCGCCATACACTCGCACCGGTAGCGGTTGGTAATTTCCCGAGGTATTTTAAATTTTCTGTATCGGTGATGTCTACAAAAGCAGTACCATTATTCAAGCCAATCAGCGCATATTCCTTATCAGTTGTCGTGTCTTCCCATCCCCAAATATCATTGGCCGAAGCGGCATTCAATTCATTCAGCGAAATATGGCCTAAAAGATCATAGCCATCGCAAGGATAGGCTCCGGCAAAGCCATTCTCACAAGGAACCAAATTGGTTTGAGGATCCGTGGGGTTATCTACTGGCGGATTAGTGTCCGGATCTGAGCTGTCGTTTAATGTAGGTGAAGGATTGTCCTTGGAACATCCGATCATAATGATAAGGATGAACCATAAAATATGGTACTGTTTCATAGGATATGTAACGTAGGGCGTGCTACTTTTTATATATAAAGATACCATTTAATTCATATCATCCTTATTTTTGCCAGATGTTCGAGAACAAGGATCAGGATAAAACAGCATTACAGCAACTGGGAGAATTTGGCCTTATAGACCATTTGACCAAAAACTTTTCGATTAAACAAAAGTCGACCCTCAAGGGGATAGGGGACGATGCTGCCGTTTTCGATTTTAAGAACAAAAAGGTCTTGATCTCAACGGACCAATTGATCGAAGGCATCCATTTCGATCTTAGCTATATGCCTTTAAAACACCTGGGGTATAAGGCAGCTGTTGTTAATATAAGTGATATCTGCGCCATGAACGGTGTAGCTACTCAGATCATGGTATCCCTGGCGGTTTCGAACCGTTTCCCCTTGGAAGCCCTGGAAGAGTTTTATGCAGGTATTGAATTGGCCTGCAAAATTTATAAGGTAGATCTAGTTGGTGGTGATACAACCTCTTCTGAAAAAGGCATGTACATTTCCATTACGGCCATTGGCACTTCCAATGAGGAAGCTATTGTTTACCGCAGTGGTGCCAAACCAAATGATCTTTTGGTTGTTTCTGGCGATCTTGGAGGTGCTTATATGGGATTGCAGGTACTACAAAGAGAAAAAGAAGTCTTTAAAGTGAACCCGGATAATCAACCCGATCTGACACCCTACAGTTATATTGTGGAACGGCAGTTAAAACCTGAAGCTCGTACCGATATTGTAAAACTATTAAAGGATCTGAAGGTGCGGCCAACCGCTATGATCGATATAAGTGACGGACTTTCTTCTGAAATACTACATCTGTGCAATAAAAGTGAAGTTGGCTGCCATTTGTATGAAGAAAAGATCCCGTTAGATCCCACAGTAATAACTGCTTGTGAGGAATTTAATTTGGATAGTACCTTGGTGGCCTTAAGCGGGGGAGAGGATTATGAATTGCTATTCACCATAGACCAAAAAGAATTCCCGAAAATAAAGGGCAATCCCAATCTAACTGTCGTGGGGCATTTGACAGATATGGACCAGGGTGCACACTTGATTTCCAGGAATAATACTAAAATCCCTTTAACAGCACAGGGCTGGAATTCTTTTAACTAAGAAACCTTAGGCTACTTGTTGTTCGGATCCGTGCCTCTTTTGATATATGATCTCAAGAGTATGGTTTATGTCTTGTAACTCAGGTGTTAGTGCAGATAAGTTACCACTTACATCGGTAGTAACTTCTTTTGCGCAGTGAACGCATTTATACTCTTTTATGTGCTGGGTTACTTTTTTAGAAACCGAATAATGGTGTCCAAAAATATTGCAAAATATTTTTTTCATAAAGTAGGTAATTAGGGATGCACTTCAGGTTTGGGGAAACTTTAAAATACACAGGTTAAATTTTCAGGTTTATCGATTAAAAAAGGGTTTGGGGAAACACTTTAAGTTAGGAACGTACCCAACTATAAGTTTATTGAGTAGTAAGGTAACTTTTTATCATTTTTTCGATGAACGTCTCCTTTTAGTCCAAAACTTAAGGCAAAAGCCTTTAATAATTGTATTTGCCGCCCCTGGATTTTCTTCTATCTTTCGGGAGAAATTTTAAGAATGAACCGTAAGAAGGAAATCTTAGTCACGGCCTTTGCCCTATTCTCCCTTTTTTTTGGTGCAGGCAACCTTATCTTGCCTCCACAATTAGGTTTTAAATCGGGAGAACTATGGTGGCTAGTGGCTTTGGGATTTGCCCTTTCGGCCGTTTTGATCCCAATAATGGGTATCCTGGCCCATGCCAGGTTACAGGGAAGTATGTTCGATTTTGCCAACAAGGTATCCCCAAAGTTTAGTCTGGTTTATTGCTTCCTTGTCTATGCAATTTCTATAGGTTTACCTTCGCCCAGAACTGCTTCTGTTACCCACGAAATGGCAATTGCCCCATTGTTTAACAGCAGTCCCCTGATCACGAGTTTTATCTATTTTACCCTGGTCTTTGTTTTTGTTCTAAACAGATCGAAAATACTGGATGTAATCGGTAAATTAATGACCCCTGCCATCCTGGTCATTCTTGTTGCCATTATCGGTGCAGTCCTTTATGCGGAACCTTTTTTATTTGGGGAAATAAGCATCCCAAATCCTTTGACACATGCCATCATAGAAGGCTACCAAACCTTTGATGCAATTGGGGCCGTAGTGGTTGGAGGGGTTATAATTATTTCCATTAACCTTAAGAATTCAGGCAACAGTTACGAATACAAAAAGTTGCTGATCACAAAGGCTGGGTGGATCGCCGGGACCGCCCTTTTTTTAATCTATGCCGGTTTAATCCTTTCCGGGGCACTTATGCATGGAGCTTTTGATGAGGCCATTTCCAGGACCGATCTTTTGCGCAATATGAGTTTTATGACCCTGGGGAATACCGGAAAAATAATATTTGCCATCTTAGTGGGGCTCGCCTGTTTTACAACGGCAGTGGGGATCGTTACCGGTATGGCCGATTTTGTAAAATCCCGTTTGTCGGGTTCGCAAAATGCCTATGTCATAACCGCCCTGATCGGATGCATACTTGGCGTTGTAATGGGGCAGTTAAATGTTGAATACATCATAGCTGTTGCCTTGCCCGCTCTTATGTTTATCTATCCTATAACTATAGTCCTGATCCTTCTCAATGTTCTCCCTAAAAAATACATCCCTCCGGTAGTATTTAAAAGCGTCGTGATCGCTACCCTGGTTTTCA
>CALZFZ010000067.1 GCA_945786965.1 uncultured Muriicola sp.
TACAGCAATTCGTAAACAATTATATTATGCAGTTCGAATTGGCCACCAAGGTTCCCATTCATTTTGTAGGAAGCATCGCCTATTTCCTCAGGGAAGAATTAACGGCAGTACTTGAAAGGAATGATCTCGTTCCTGGTGTCATCCGGCAGCGACCCATAGAAGGGTTGGTTGAGTTTCACAAAGCGACTATTTAACCGCGATCATCGATATCTCTACGTTCACGAACTTAGGTAAGTTGGCCACTTCAACGGTCTCTCGTGCAGGAGCTGTTGCGGCATCAAAATACGAACCATAGACCTCATTGATTAGGGCAAATTGATGCATGTCCTTCACAAAGATGGACGTTTTTACAACATAGGTAAAATCCATTCCGGCCTCCTGTAAAATAGCCTTTAAATTTTCCATGGATTGCCGGGTCTCTTTTTGAATGTCACCGACTTCCAATTCCCCTGAGGTAGGATCAATAGGAATTTGCCCTGAGATATACAGCGTATTTCCCGTTAGCACTGCTTGATTGTAAGGCCCAATTGGGGCGGGCGCTTTAAGTGTATTAATGATTTTCTTTGTACTCATGTCCTAACGATTAAAGTTGATTATCTTCTTGGGGGTTGACTTCGGTTTTCCCATTTAAGATCCTGTAAAATGGAACTTTTGATCCCAATGAAAAAGTACCAGCGTTCAAAATCCCCGAAGGGTGTCCAGTTAAAACGGAGATTAAAACTTTTTAGATCCCGTTCAAATCGGAGTTGGGTTACAGTAAATCCCTTTCTTTTAATATCATATCCGGAAGACACCCCCACTTTCCATCTCGGGGATAATTCAATATTTCCGGAGAACATCAGGGAATGATTGGAAAATTCGTTTTGTCGGTTGCTATTGCTGTAGGTAGTTGCGTATTGAAGCCTCAGATCCCAGGGTATCTTTGTACCGTACCGTGGATTTTCAACGTCTTCAGGATCACGGTCCTTAAAACTACTTTCATTTAAGTTATCAGCCGCTCCAAAAAGATCGTCGGTCCTTCCTCCACTGGAAGCGACGTAGTTTTGACCCCCATATGGGTTGTCTTCCTCTTCCTTCGTATCATCTTTACCCCCAAAGTCGGTACTACTTATAGAATAGCTGATATTGGCACGTGCAGAGGTGAGCCTAAACAAACTACCCCCATTTTTACTATTAAAAGTGTTTATGCGCCTCCCGTTATTATCAATGGCATAAGGATCCAGATTAGCCCCGAAGTTTATGGCCATTTTGTTCTTAAAAATATTGGTGCCTCCTGAAATGCTTACCGGACTTATTTTAAGGGAATCCGCTTCAAAATTATACCCTGAAGACAAGTTAAAGCTATTTAGTAATTGTATCTTCTTTGGTTCAATAGCGGTAGAATCTTTATCCTTTACCTTGGCTTCCAGTGTATTTTGTAAAGAAAAGGTCATCGCATTGGATTTTCCCAGTCTGGGTGCCCCATAAAGTGTGTTCTGAAATCGGGAGTATTGCACAATGGCCCCGGTGGTCTCGTTTAGATATTCATCATAATACTGCTCAAAAGAGGGGGCATAGCCATAACTTACTGAAGGACGCATTACATGTCGGATGGCCTGAATCTTCTTATCCTCACCAAAATTGAATGTGCCGTAAAGGGTGGTTCCTATACTCGCGCTGAGATTGTATTGGTTATACCGGTCAAATCCACTAATAGTATCGGTTACAACGGTTTGGGTATCCGGATCAAAACTTTGGTTAAAGGTTTCAAGGGTCCATATGTCTTCATAGCTTCCGCCCATGGTTACGCTAAAATGCTTGGCTACTTTAAAATTGGTACTTATCGGCAATCGATGTCGGGCTCCCACCTTGGCATCATCGAACATCCTGGCAGTTAAAAAATCTTCATCATTGGTACGTATGCTATTCCTGGCATTCAGATCGTACTGGAAATTTATATTCTGAATGGCTCCTTTTTTGATGCCTTCCCGCTTGGCAAGGGGGAATACCCGTTCCATACTGGCCTGAAGGGTAGGCAGTGTCACATCAACGACGTTCGTGTTGGTATTTTGGTTGTGTGTGGCTGTTAAGCTCATGTTGACAGAGGGATAAGCCGGAAATGTCTTTGAATAGGAAATGGAAGACGATAGGTTGTTCGTTTGTGTGAGCGCCAGGTTTTGCTGCAATAGTGAATTACGGTAATATTGACTGCTTCCCAGGTTTACCGAAGCCGACAACCTGGAATTTGGATTCGATTTCGGATCCTGCGAATGCGAGACCTGAATGTTGTAAATGGTACCCCTGCTATAATCATCGAAACCTTTCTGGCTTACAACCTGATTTTCGTACCTGAAATTAAAATTACCCCGGTACTTATATCGTTTGGTATAAACCGATTGCGCCCGTAATCCGTAACTCCCATTGGTATATAAGTCACCCGTTACTGTGAGGTCTACATAATCATTGATGGGAACGTAATACCCTGCGTTTTGCAAAAAATACCCCCTGTTAGGATCATTACCAAAGGTAGGCATCATAATACCGGCCGATCTGCCCACGGTTAACGGAAAGTACGCAAAGGGAAGGGCTATGGGCGTGGGTACATCCACAATATAGAGGTTACTAAAGCCAGCAATCACCTTTTTTTTAGGAACAAATTTCGCCTTTCGCACCCTGATATAGTAATCAGGATCTATGGTATCCTTGGAAGTGGTAAGCCTGCCTTCACTTAGAAAATAGACGGAATCGTTCTCCTTTTTGGTCTTTTCAGCATATACTTTCATGGCATCGCTCCCTAACTGCCCTAGTCCTGCCTGTTGTTCGGTCCTGGAATTCCATATAACAGCCTTTTGCGTGTCGAAATTAAAGCGGATAGAATCCGGAATTACGACATTTTCACCCTGTTTGAAATAGGGAAGCTGACTGTAGTTTCCCAAAGAATCTTTAAGGCGACCGGCATACACTTCGTTTTTAACATAATCCATTATGATGATCCCGGCCTTTAATTCGGTATCCTGATAATAGATCTCAGCTTCGTTATAGAGGTAGATCTTCTGATCTTTCTGGCTTAGTTTTACGTAATCTTTGGCGTTATATTTGATGTTATCAAGCAGCATGGATTGTTTCTGGGGCCCGGTGGCTGGCCGGATGGAATCTGTCTTAACAGTATCCTGGATCAAGGTGTTTGGAAGTACAGGAGCCTTTATAGAATCCTGAAGGGCTTTGATGGGAAGGGGTTTAATTAAATCTTCCTGACCAAAAAACAAGGTAGTGCCTAGTAAAAACAAACAAATGAAAAGAAAAAGCGGTTTGTTTGATTGCAAAGCTATATATCCTATTTTTGTAATGATATGGCTTGATATTTGGAAATCAAACTTACATATATTTTTTAATCTGCTACTAGCACATTACGATAAATTTAACCCGAGCTCAGGATGTAAAATTCCTTGAAACCTATGAAAATGCAATCAATTTTTTTATTCGTATTTATATTCCTTTTTTCTTCCAACCATTCTTATCCAACAACTGATCCTATAAATCGTGGAAATGAAGGGTTTGTGGTTGTTCTGGATGCCGGTCACGGTGGACACGATCCGGGGAACCTGGGGAATGGGTATATGGAAAAGAACATTGCCCTCAACATCGCATTAAAAGCAGGGGAAATGCTGGAAAAGATCCCGGGGATTAAAGTGATCTATACCCGTAAGGACGACTCCTTTGTAGACCTGTTTGTAAGGGGGGAAATAGCCAATAAAGCCAATGCCGACCTTTTTGTATCCGTACACTGTGATTCACATAGCTCCAGCGCCTATGGGGCAGGTACTTTTGTGCTGGGCCTCCATGCCAACAAGCAAAATTTTGAGATCGCGAAAAAAGAGAACTCGGTGATCTACCTGGAGGACAATTACGAGGTACGCTATGCGAATTATGATATTAATTCGCCCGAATCGGTCATTGGTTTAACCATCATGCAGGAAGAGTTTCTGGACCAGAGCATCTTGCTTGCCAAATTGGTACAGGATAATTTTGTCAATAAACTTAAGAGGAAGGATAGAAAAGTAAAACAAGCGGGATTTATTGTCCTGCATCAAACTTTTATGCCCAGCATCCTCATAGAAACAGGTTTTTTAACGAACAATGAGGAAGGAAGGTACCTCAATTCAAAGAAAGGTCAGACAGAGATGGGTTCGGCTATAGCAGATGCAATAGTGAACTACAAAGGCAGCATTCCTGACGATGAAACGGTTATCTCCAATGGCGTTACAACTCCAATTGACAAAGTAATTAAAAAGGAAGACCCACCTAAACCACCAATTAAAAAAGAAGAAGTACCGGTTAACGAGCCACCTGTAGTTGAAAAACAGGAAACCACAATAAAGCAGACAGATACACAGCCCAAGGAAACCGTCCCAAAAGACGCGAACGAAAGCCAAAATGGCGATAACCAGGCAAAAGAAAATAAAGAAGCAGCTAAGGAAGAAACAGAACCAGCGAAAAGAACCCTGGTATCCATAGGAGGTATATTGTTCAAAGTTCAGCTTATGGCAAGTTCTAAAGACCTGCCCTTGAATTCGCAGATTTTTAATGGGCTCAATAAGATGTCGAAAGAACCTGTGAATAACATGTTCCGCTATCTGTATGGGAATACAGACTCTTATATGGGGGCCAAACTATTAAAGGCAAATGCCGATATGAAGGGCTTTACCACTTCGTTTATTGTGGCCTATAAAGAGGGGAAACGAATTCCATTGCAAGAAGCATTGAAATACGAGGACGAATAATTGCCAGCCTACCGAAAATATTTCTAATTTTGTTTAGAACCTAAATAAGCACATTTGAAACTATCCAGGGAAATTAAGACAGGGATCATCGTTATTGGAGGAATACTCCTATTTATATTAGGCTTCAGTTATCTTAAATCGACCCCTCTTTTTGATGATAGTAAAACCTTTTACGCGGTATACAAGAATGTTGGTGGATTGCAACCCGGTACGCAGGTTTCTGTTAATGGTTTTAGTGTTGGAAAGGTAAATGACATTAAATTCAAAGATGAAAGCGGATACCTGGTAGTGACCTTTTCGGTTTCCAGCAGTTTTGAATTTTCAAAAAACAGCAAGGCCGAATTATATGACACAGGGATTATTGGTGGAAAAGGAATTCAGATAAAACCGGTTTTTGATGGGGCTCGAATGGCAAAATCGGGCGATACTTTGCAAACAGACACAAGGCCGGGGCTTACCGAATTGGTACAACAAAAATTGACACCCCTTCAATTAAAGGTAGAAGGTGCTGTTTCCAATGCAGATTCCCTCTTAATGAACTTTAATGATGTTTTGGATGATAAAACAAAGCGGAATCTTCGTGAAAGTATACAGGGACTTACCCAGGTAGTTGCAAATTTTCAAAAAAGTGCTTCAACCTTAAATGAAATGTTGGATACCAATAAAACTCATATCGACAGTTCGCTTGCGAACATAAATGTTATTACCGAAAATTTTGCTAAACTATCCGATTCCATTGCCAATGTAGGTCTAAGTGGCACTATTAAAAATTTAGAATCAACCATAAAAAACCTGGATGCATTACTTGCCAAAATTGAAAAAGGGGAAGGCTCTTTAGGCAAATTAATGAAGAATGAGGAACTGTATAACAACCTTACCGATGCCTCCAAAGAACTTGATCTGCTGTTACAGGATTTCCGACTTAATCCAAAACGATATGTAAATGTGTCTGTTTTTGGGAAGAAACAAATAGAATACAGTTTACCCGAAAATGATCCTGCTCTCAAAAATCAAAATTAATTAATGGAATACCTGCCAAATATTGTCTTTGCGATTCTTCTTATTTCAGGGATCGGATATTTTGCCAGAAACGTTGCGAAGCTTAGAAGGAATATAGCATTGGGAAAAGAAGCAGACCTTTCTGATAATAAACCGCAACGTTGGATAAATATGACCAGGATTGCCCTGGGTCAGACGAAAATGGTAGTGAGACCCATAGCGGGTTTAATGCACTTGATCGTATATGTAGGGTTTATCATTATAAATATTGAAGTGCTGGAGATCATTATAGATGGCCTTCTGGGAACACACAGGATATTTGCACCCTTAGGCCGTCTATATAATGTCTTAATTGCCTCCTTCGAGATATTAGCCTTGCTGGTAATTTTGGCTGTGGTTGTGTTTTGGGCGCGCAGGAATGTCTTGCGGTTACAGCGGTTTATAAAGCCCGAAATGAAAGGCTGGCCCAAAAACGACGCAAATTGGATATTATACATCGAATTGATTTTGATGTTCCTTTTCTTGACCATGAACGGGGCCGATTACCAGTTACAGCAATTGGGTGCGGAACATTATACCCTGGCAGGGGCTTTTCCGATTAGTCAATTCTTTGCACCGGTACTTGAAGGACTTGCCGCACCAACCCTTATTCTAATTGAAAGAATTACCTGGTGGGCTCATATTATCGGGATCCTGGTATTCCTTAATTATCTTTACTATTCAAAACATTTGCACATTTTATTGGCCTTCCCGAACACCTATTTCGGGAATTTAAACCCAAAAGGCCAATTTGCCAATCTGGAAGCCGTAACCAAAGAAGTGAAATTGATGCTCGATCCGAATGCAGATCCATTTGCAGCTCCAGCGGAAGATGTCGCGCCTCCTGATAAATTTGGAGCCTCAGATGTAATGGATCTGAAATGGGTACAATTATTGAATGCCTATACCTGCACGGAATGTGGTAGATGTACCAGTGAATGCCCGGCAAACCAGACAGGGAAGAAATTGTCTCCAAGAAAGATAATGATGGATACAAGGGACCGATTGGAAGAAATAGGTAAAAACATCGATAAAAATGGCGGACAATTTGTAGATGATGGGAAGCAACTATTGGACAATTATATTACGCGGGAAGAACTGTGGGCCTGTACATCCTGTAATGCTTGTGTAGAGGCTTGCCCGGTCAGCATAGATCCCTTGTCCATAATAATGGACATGCGACAGTATTTGGTGATGGAGCAGTCGGCAGCGCCTACAGAACTGAATGTGATGATGGGAAATATTGAAAATAATGGAGCCCCATGGCCATTTAATCAAATGGACCGGTTAAACTGGTCCAAGGAATCGTAATTCTTAAATAAGAAAGAAGAAAAAATGAATGTACCAACGATGGCATCGCTTTTTGCTGAAGGGAAACAACCCGAAGTGCTCTTTTGGGTGGGTTGTGCCGGGAGTTTTGACGACAGGGCTAAAAAGATCACCAAAGCTTTTGTGAAAATACTGAACAATGCCGGCGTTAGCTTTGCTGTTTTGGGCACTGAAGAAAGTTGTTCCGGGGACCCTGCCAAGCGTGCGGGTAATGAATTCCTGTTCCAAATGCAGGCGGTCACCAATATTGAAGTATTAAATGGATATGGCATAAAGAAGGTAGTTACCGCTTGTCCGCATTGTTTTAATACAATAAAGAATGAATATCCCGGATTAGGTGGTTCCTATGAAGTAATACACCACACGCAATTTTTGAAACAATTGCTGGAAGAGGGTAGGATAACCTTGGAAGGCGGACTTTATAAAGGCAAGCGTATTACCTATCATGATCCGTGTTACCTTGGACGCGCGAATAATGTATACGAAGCGCCGAGGGAGCTTATAAAAAAGCTTGATGCGGAGTTGGTAGAAATGAAGAATTGCAAAAAAAGAGGCCTGTGTTGTGGTGCCGGGGGAGCTCAAATGTTCAAA
>CALZFZ010000068.1 GCA_945786965.1 uncultured Muriicola sp.
ACAACCCAATTCCCTGAATTCGTGTTGGTGTATTTGGGAAATAGGTGTTTACAACATTGGTATTAAGACCGATACATTCGAACAGTTGGGATCCACGATATGAATTCAACGTAGAGATCCCGATCTTGTTCATAACCTTAAGGATGCCTTTTCCGATCGCTTTGTTGTAATTTTTAATGGCCTCATCAAAGGAGTATTCTGTGATATCGTTTTCTTCAATTTGTTCGCCTATAATCTCATTCACTAAATACGGATTAATGGCGCTCGCTCCAAAACCGAACAATAGCGCAAAGTGGTGTACTTCACGTGGTTCGGCAGATTCTATGATGATACTTAAATTGGAGCGTTTTCCAGCAGCCTGTAAGCCACTATTTACATAAGAACAAGCTAGTAATGCAGGTATGGGGGCTTTTTCCTTGCTTATGAATCTATCAGACAGGATGATGATATTGGCATCTTTGTCAATTGCTGTACTTGCCTGATCTAAAATGGACTCCAATGCTTCCTCCAATCCATTATGCCCTCTGTGAATATCATATAAGATGGGAATTGATACTACTTTATAATCGGGACTGGCGTCGTAATTTTTAATTTTATCCAAATCCTCTTTAGAGATCACAGGGTTCTGGATCTTTAATTTCCTACAATGCAATTCTGTAATTTCAAAGATATTACGGTCTGTTCCAAGGGTTAGGCTAATGTCCGTGATCAGTTCCTCGCGGATACCGTCGAGCGGAGGGTTTGTTACCTGGGCGAACAATTGTTTAAAATAGTTGTAGATCAATTGAGGGCGTTCCGATAATACGGCGATGGGCGTATCAGACCCCATGGATCCTATAGGTTCTTTCGCATTTTTTCCCATAGGAAGGATAATGGTATTAATATCTTCCAGGGTATACCCAAAAACCGCTTTCCTTTTTTCTACGGTTTCCTCTCCGATAAAAAGTGGGCAATCATTATAAGGGATGTCCTTTAGGTGCATTAAATTCTTATCAAGCCATTTTTTATAAGGATGCCGTTGAGCTATCTCTTCTTTTATTTCTTCATCATTAATGATGCGGCCTTCTACCATATTTACGAGGAACATCTTACCTGGTTCCAAACGGCCATGAAATTCAATATTTTCGGGTGCAATCTCAAGTACCCCTGTTTCTGAAGACATGATCACATACCCATCTTTGGTTACCGAGTAACGCGAAGGTCGAAGTCCGTTCCTGTCTAAAACGGCACCAATGTAGTTACCATCTGTAAAGGGAATAGAGGCCGGACCATCCCAGGGTTCCATAACACATGAGTTATATTCATAAAATGCCTTCTTGGCTTCAGACATTTCTGTATTTTTTTCCCAGGCTTCGGGGACCAGCATCATCATTACCTCGGGTAAAGACCGTCCGGTCATCAGTAATAATTCAACGACCATGTCCATGGTTGCTGAATCCGATTTCCCCGGCAGAATGATGGGTATTATTTTTTTTATTTCCGGCCCAAAAAGCGGACTTTCCATGAGTCCTTCCCTGGATCGCATACGGGTTACATTACCGCGTAGGGTATTGATCTCGCCATTGTGGCACATATACCGGAACGGTTGAGCCAGATCCCAGGTAGGAAATGTATTGGTAGAGAATCGCTGGTGTACCAGTGCCAATCTGGTTACAACCCTTGGGTCCATCAGATCTTTGTAATAAAGTTTAATATCCTGAGGCATTAATAGCCCTTTGAAAATGATAATTTTGGTTGATAGACTGGGGACATAGAAAAACTTGCTCTCCGATAGCTTGGAGTTTAAAATCGTATGTTCCGTGACTTTACGGGCGATAAATAGTTTTAAATTGAAGGTAAAAAAGTCCTGCTCCTTAGCTTCCTTGGCAATGAATACCTGTTTTACATAGGGCTCTGATTCAGTGGCCATACGGCCGGGCACCGCCTTGTTAACCGGCACATCTCTCCAGCCAAGTAATTGCAACCCTTGTCTTTTAATTTCTTCTTCAAAAACAGCGATACAATAGTTTCTCTGGTTTTGCTTTTGGGGTAGAAAGACATTGCTTACTGCATAATCCCCTGGCTCAGGGAGTTCGAAAGTACATTCTTCCTGAAAAAAAACAAGTGGAATGTCTATCAAAATCCCTGCACCATCGCCAGTTTTACCATCGGCACTTACTGCACCCCGGTGTTCCAGTTTATCTAATATTTCCAGGGCCTTATGGATAATATCGTTGGACTTTTTTCCTTTGAGGCTACAAATAAATCCAGCACCGCAATTGTCATGCTCAAATTCCGGTAAATACAATCCCTGTTTCGTCAACGTCATATTATGGTATTTGCTCAAAAATATCAAAAACAGTGTGAATTATATGGTGTTTGATCATTAACCCTATAAAAAATGCATCGTTTATAATAAAAGGTTAAAAAATATGCAATAAAAGAGGTATTGCCCCTTTAAATTGGGATTTTCATAATGTGGGTTTTTAAAAATAGGAGGATGTGAAACAGATCTGATGTAAATGCTTTTTGAAGATTTTTCATAAAAAAAGTTGGTCTTTTCAGGACCAACCATTCTTTTCTATTCCGAATGAATTACGCTTGTTATTTTAAGATACTCCTGGAAATAACGATTTTCTGAATTTCGGATGTGCCTTCGTAGATCTGTGTTATTTTGGCATCACGCATCATGCGTTCTACATGGTAGTCCTTTACAAAGCCGTTGCCCCCATGGATTTGAACAGCTTCTACAGTTGTGTCCATGGCCACCTGGGAAGCATACAATTTGGCCATGGCCCCGGAAATATCATAGTTCATCCCCTGGTCCTTTTCCCAGGCCGCCTTATAGACCAAATGGCGTGCCGCCTCGATTTGGGTATGCATGTCGGCCAGTTTGAACGCAATAGCCTGATGATTACTTATTTCAGTACCAAATGCTTTTCTTACAAGGGAATATTTTCTGGCCAATTCGTAGGCTCCTGCGGCAATCCCCAGTGCTTGGGCAGCAATTCCAATTCTTCCACCAGCCAGGGTTTTCATAGCAAATTTAAATCCAAAACCATCTTCCGCAATTCTATTTTCCTTAGGAACTTTTACATCATTGAAGATCAGGGAATGTGTATCACTACTCCGAATCCCAAGTTTGTTTTCCTTGGGTCCTATTTCAAAACCAGTCATTCCTTTTTCTACAATTAGGGCATTAATACCTTTATGGGCTTTATGGGCGTCTGTTTGTGCAATTACAAGATATACATCTGCAGAATTACCATTGGTGATCCAATTTTTTGTGCCGTTCAAAATATAATGATCTCCATGGTCAATGGCCGTTGTCTTTTGGGAAGTGGCGTCGCTTCCTGCTTCAGGTTCCGACAGACAAAATGCCCCCAGGATCTCTCCCGATGCCAGCCTGGTGAGGTACTTTTCTTTTTGTGCCTCTGTTCCAAATGTTTCAAGGCCCCAACATACCAGTGAATTGTTTACAGATACGATAACAGAAGCAGAAGCGTCAATTTTAGAAAGTTCTTCCATGACAAGAACATAGGACATGGTATCCAATCCGCTCCCACCATATTTTGGATCTACCATCATTCCCATAAAGCCTAGTTCGGCCATTTTCTTCACCTGTTCAGCCGGGAACCGCTGTGCATCATCGCGTTCAATCACATCTGGCAACAATTCCTGCTGGGCAAAATCACGGGCTGCCTGTTGTATCATTAGCTGCTCTTCCGAAAATGTAAAATCCATATCGATATTATATTGTTAAAAAAGGGATACAAATATACACCTTGATTGGAAAATATTCAATGATCAGCTAATCAATTTGAGAATACCACAAAGTTTTTTAAGTATTCTTTTGGCATGGAACGTGAAGAAAAACTTTTAAACCCGTCCAATATTTTTATATTTGTCCTTTGTCCTATTTTAATCTATTTTTTACACTTTAAATTATGAGGCAGCGTTAGCTTTTCAGGTACTAAGTCATCTACTATTCAAGTATTGGATATTGGGCAAGGTGTGAGTATTTGAGGTCTAATAATTTAAAGATATTTTTTCATGAAAGATTTACTTAAGACATACGAAAATAAACCGCCAGAGATCGTTTTTAACTGGAAAGATCCGGAAACCGAGGCAGAAGGCTGGGCTGTTATTAATTCATTACGAGGTGGTGCAGCGGGGGGTGGTACCAGGATGCGTGAGGGACTGGATATGAACGAAGTATTGTCGCTGGCCAAAACCATGGAAGTGAAATTCACGGTATCAGGTCCGCCAATCGGTGGTGCCAAATCCGGGATCAATTTTAACCCGCATGATCCGCGTAAAAAAGGAGTCTTAAAAAGATGGTATAACGCCGTAGCACCGCTGCTTAAAAGTTATTATGGTACCGGGGGCGACCTTAATGTAGATGAAATACACGAGGTAATACCCATTACCGAAGATGCGGGAGTTTGGCATCCACAGGAGGGAGTATTCAATGGGCATTTCCAACCCACTGAAGCCGATAAGATAAATAGAATAGGGCAATTGCGCCTTGGGGTTATTAAAGTGCTCGAAAGTGGGCATTATTCTCCGGATATCACCAAGAAATATACCGTGGCTGATATGATCACGGGCTTTGGCGTGGCGGAAGCGGTGAAACACTATTATGACATTTTCGGCGGATCAGTTATTGGTAAAAAAGCCATTGTTCAGGGTTTTGGTAATGTAGGTGCCGCCGCTGCCTTTTATTTGGCTCAAATGGGTGCCAGGATCGTTGGTGTCATTGACAGGCAAGGAGGAATTATCAATGAAGATGGCTTCTCTTATGATGAAATAAAAACCTTTTTCCTGCATAAAAAGGGAAATATGCTGATTGCCGATGCGGACCGGATGATCCCTTTTGCCGAAATGAATGAACGAATTTGGAGTTTGCCCACTGAAATATTTGCACCTTGTGCATCCTCTCGCCTAATAACGCAAGATCAGATCGCTCAAATGATAGATACCGGATTGGAGGTAATTTCCTGCGGTGCAAATGTTCCGTTTGCCGATAAGGAAATATTTTTCGGCCCTATCATGGAGTATACAGACGAGCGGGTAAGCCTGATACCAGACTTTATTTCGAACTGTGGAATGGCCCGAGTTTTCGCCTATTTTATGGAAGGAAGGGTGGCCATGGAAGATGAATTAATATTTAATGACACCTCCAATGTCATTAGAAAAGCAATTTTGAATATCTTTAAACAAAATCCTTCCAGGATTAACTTGAGCAAAACTGCTTTCGAAATAGCACTTAAACAACTCATATAAATACTAACCATTATGGAAACCATTGTTATTATTATCTTCTTAGCCGGCTATTTGGCAATAACCCTTGAGCACAATCTCAAAATAGACAAGCTGATCCCTGCATTGGCTATGATGGCGATATTGTGGGCAATCATTGCATTGACCCATATGCCTGTCTTTGAGGTAAATGCAGATCTCAAGCAACTGGAACCTTCCCATCTGGATGAAATGCTCCTGCATCATTTAGGGAAGACCGCTGAGATCCTGGTTTTCCTGTTGGGGGCAATGACCATTGTTGAGATCATCGATTACTTTGATGGGTTTGCTACTATAAAAGGATATATCCGGACAAAGAAAAAATCAAAATTATTGTGGCTTTTTTCTATTTTGGCTTTTATACTTTCGGCCATTATAGATAACCTAACGGCAACAATTGTATTGGTAACCATCTTGCAAAAAGTGATCAGGGACCGGGAAATACGACTGTGGTTTGCGGGTATGATCATCATAGCTGCAAATGCCGGAGGGGCCTGGTCCCCGATCGGTGATGTGACTACCACCATGTTGTGGATCGCTAATAAGGTAACCGCTTTGCAATTAATTGAACATGTTTTTATACCGTCGGTCGTTTGTATGGTGGTACCTGTTTTGTTTGCATTACGCTACAAAGTTTTTAAGGGCAATATTGAAGGTGAACTTGGAGAGAAGGAAGTTCCAAAATCACCCTATGGGGCTTCGATGCTTTATCTGGGATTGGGATCTATTGTATTCGTTCCCTTTTTTAAAACCATAACCCATTTACCACCCTATGTTGGGATGATGTTATCTTTAGCTATTGTGGCGACTTTCGCTGAGATCTACAGTAATGCGAAATTTAGTATCTCTTCTGTTGATGCGGCTTCTGATGAAGCTTCCCATCACAGTCCGGTGCATTCCTCGCTGTCGAAAATAGAATTGCCAAGTATTTTGTTCTTTTTGGGAATTCTCCTGGCCGTGGCTGCGCTCGAATCGTTAGGGATGCTGTTCGAATTTGCGGAAAATCTAGACCAGACAATGCCATTGCTAGGAACCGAATCGATGGGTCAAACGGTGTCCGACCTTGTGATAATAATCCTGGGGGTTGGTTCTGCGATTATTGATAATGTGCCTTTAGTGGCGGCCAGTATGGGGATGTTCTCCATACCTATTGATGATCCTGTTTGGCATTTTATAGCGTTTTCTGCAGGTACCGGGGGCAGTATGCTCATTATTGGATCGGCTGCGGGCGTAGTTGCTATGGGAATGGAGAAAATAGATTTCTTCTGGTATTTCAAGAAAATAGCCTGGCTGGCATTCCTTGGATTCCTTGCCGGATCGGCTTGTTTTGTATTAATTCGAAATTTAGTATTAAACGCATAATTAAATCGGGATAATACCGTTATAGGGGCAAATTAATACGAGAAATTATATGATAATGATTCAAGATCTTGTGAATGAGTCTCAGGTCGGTGAGGTAATATCCGAAGAAAAGACCCTTTCTGTAATCGACTTAATATTTAGCGGCGGTACGGGTAGTATCGTTATTATCTCTCTTTTATTCGCGATGCTGGCAGTAGCATTATACATCTACTTTGAGCGACTTCTTGCGATCAAAGCAGCGTCTACCATTGATAAGAATTTTATGAACCAAATTCGGGACCATGTAATGAATGGGAAACTCGAAGCTGCTAAAATTCTTTGCGCCCAAACAGATTCTCCTGTTGCGAGACTAACTGAGAAAGGGGTTTCCAGAATTGGGAAACCGTTGGATGATATCAATGCAGCTATTGAAAACGCCGGAACACTGGAGGTCTATAAACTAGAGAAGAACGTGAACGTACTGGCTACAGTAGCTGGGGCGGCACCCATGATCGGCTTTTTAGGAACGGTCATAGGGATGATAATAGCATTTCACCAGATGGCAAGTAGTGGCGGACAGGCCGAAATGGGGGCCCTGGCAGCGGGAATTTACACGGCCATGACAACCACGGTAGCTGGTTTGGTAGTAGGGATCATTGCATATATGGGATATAACCATTTAGTGAACCGCACAGACAAAGTGATCCATAAGATGGAGGCTAATGCGGTAGAATTTCTGGATCTTTTGAACGAACCTGTTTAAGCATTAGCTATGAAATTAAAAGGTAGAAATAAGATCAGTCCGGAATTCAGCATGTCTTCCATGACAGATATAGTTTTCTTGTTGCTGATCTTCTTTATGTTAACGGCAAATTCGCCCAACGCGCTGGATTTGTTGTTGCCGAAGGCGAAGGGAAAATCGACCAATACACAGAATGTTTCGGTTTCTATTAACAGAAACCTGGAATACTTTGTAAACAACGAACAGATCAACGGAGCATATATTGAAATTGAATTAAAAAAAGCACTGGAGGGAAAGGAAAATCCTACCGTTATTCTTAGGACCGAAGAAAGCGTAGCCATTAAAGAGGCAGTAAGCGTTATGGATATTGCCAACAGGAATAATTATAAGGTAATCCTGGCAGTGCGACCCAATTAATGTCATTCTTAGATACGAGACACAAGAAAAAATCCTTTACACTTACCATTTTTTTGTTAAGTGCATTCTTGCTATTGCTTTTTTATATAGGCCTTACCTATATGGATCCTCCGATTGAAAAGGGTATCACCGTTAATTTTGGCAGTATGGATTATGGATCAGGCCAAATTCAACCAAAAGAAAAGATACAGCCTCAGGCCAGCGAAACTCCGGAAGTACAGGAAGAAGAGAAAATTGAAGAAACCGCTGAAAAAATTGAAGAACCCACTGCCGAACCGGCTGTGCCAGAAAAGGTGACAGAAAAAGTACTGACACAAGAGAACGAGGAATCCATTCGGATCAAACAACAGAAAGAAGCCGAAAGGAAGGCGGCTGAAGCTGCCAAAAAGATAAAAGATGAAGCCGAACGCCTCGAGCGTGAAAAACAGGCTGCTGCAGAGAGGGAACGACAAGAACAAGAGGCCAAAAAGAAAACACTCGATGCCCTGATGGGAGGGATCAACAATGCAGATGGAACTGCCCAGGGTAGCGAAGGTGATGATACGAGGGCGGGCGACAAAGGACAACCCGATGGGGATCCGTATGCTACCAGCTATTACGGAAGCCCCGGCTCCGGAAGCGGTACCGGAGGGTATGGACTCAAAGGGAGATCCCTGGTTACCAAAGGAAAGGTACAGCAAGACTGTAATGAAGAAGGAAGAGTGGTGGTGAAAATTGTAGTAGACCGTAATGGAAAGGTAATGAGTGCCACACCGGGAGTAAAAGGTACCACCAACAACCATCCCTGTTTATTGGAACCGGCCAAAAAAACCGCATTTCTTCATCAATGGAATTTAGATTCCAATGCACCCAACCAACAAGTTGGTTTTGTGGTTGTCAATTTTAAATTGGGTGAATAATTCATGACCTATCAGGAAACCTTGGATTGGATGTTCGCCCAACTTCCAATGTACCAGCAAAAGGGCAAATCTGCATACAACGGAAAGTTAAAAGGCATACAGCTATTTGCTGCACATCTTGGAGACCCGCATTTAAAATTTAAAAGTATCCATGTGGCGGGGACCAATGGAAAAGGGTCCAGTAGCCATATGCTGGCTTCGATCCTTCAGGAGGCCGGATATAAGGTAGGCCTGTATACTTCTCCCCACCTCAGGGACTTTAGGGAACGTATCAAAATCAATGGTCACGAAATTATTAAAGAGGCTGTTATTCAATTTATTAGTGAGAATAAGGCATTTTTTGAAGCAACAAAACTGTCATTTTTTGAGATGACTGTCGCGATGGCCTTTGATCATTTTTCCAAACAAAAAGTCGATATCGCAGTTATTGAAGTAGGCCTCGGAGGCCGATTGGATTCTACCAACATTATACGTCCGGAAGTTTCACTGATCACCAATATAGGAATGGACCATACAGATATGCTGGGCGACTCACTAGCAAAGATAGCTTATGAAAAAGCGGGCATTATTAAACCAAATACAACCGTGGTACTGAGTGAGTATCAGGCGGAGACCCTTGCAATATTTAAGGAAGCGGCCCTGCAGAAAAATGCAAAGGTGATTGTTGCAGAAGACGATATAACAGATTCGTACGAAACATCACTACAAGGTGAGTACCAGAAGAAAAATATTTTAGGGGTCGTTGCTGTTATCAGGGAACTTACGGGTTTCTCAATTTCTGAAGAACACATAAAAAATGGATTGCAAAAAGTTGAAGAAAACACAGGTTTAATGGGAAGATGGCAGCTGCTAGGTGAAAACCCCCGAATCATCTGTGATACGGCTCATAACTGGGAAGGTATTTCCTTAGTTTTGGAGCAACTTAAAACCGAGGAATTCCATACCCTGCATATGGTCCTAGGTTTTGTAAAGGACAAGAATCTGGATCCTATCTTACCTTTATTTCCTAAGGATGCTAAGTATTATTTTTGCAAGGCAGATATACCCAGGGGCCTTGACGCGATTGAATTGCAAATGAAAGCTTCCGAATTTGGGTTGTACGGAACTGTGTATAATACGGTTGAGGGGGCCTTAAAAAAGGCCATTGAAGCAGCCTCCGATAAGGATCTGATTTTCGTTGGAGGCAGCACTTTTACGGTGGCAGAAGTGGTATGATTTTTTCTCTTTTTTTGTTTTAGGTAACAAAAAACTATTCTATATTTGCACTCCTTTACGGGCTCTTAGCTCAGTTGGTTCAGAGCACCTGCCTTACAAGCAGGGGGTCACTGGTTCGAATCCAGTAGGGCCCACATCAATAAGAAAATCCACACGGAAACGTGTGGATTTTTTTATTCCTGTAAGATGCCAAACTTAGTTTGAGCATCTTACAGGAATAAAAAGACACGGTGCACGGTAGTGCAGCGTTATTTTCTAATTGCAGGAGTGGTTTTCCAATGGATCGGCGAGTGCAATGAGCTAATCCAGATTTTTTGAAATACCCCTGCCAAGTTTGAGCATCTGGAGGGAATAAAAAGACACGGTGCACGGTAGTGCAGTGTTATTTTTGGTTTGCAGGAGTGGTATCCCGATGGATCAGTGAACGTAGTGAGCTAATCCGGTAGGGCCCACAGTATTAAAACAAAGGATTATGAATAGAATGCACGACTTCAATTTAACAAAGGGCGGCATTCAAATATTTTTAAATGATTTTGGTTAAGTAAAGCACGCAGTTATTACAAAAATGTGCCAAATAACTAGTAAATTTAGAGTCCTTTAGGCTATTAAATGGAAACACAATGGCAGAAATTAGCAAAAAACAGGCAAAATTACAATGGCTTATAAGTGAAATTTCAGCAATCATTGAGCGTTTGGAGCATTTTGAGGTCAAATATTCAGCCGAACTTTCCGAGGTCCATCCCAATTTTATCAAAAGTGCCCGCAATCTTGTACACTACCGTGCGCTTCGAAAAGTAGATATTAGGCCGATGCAGAAAAAGCTTGCGAATATGGGGCTTTCATGGCTCGATAAACCAGAAGGGCATGTTATGGCAAGTTTGTTAGCCAGTAAGGCAATTCTAGAGGGCTTTCTAAATAATGAACCCATTAAAAAGCACAAGGCCGAACTATCTTTCAAAAAAAGTAGCCGGCTGGGTAAATCCAATGCTAAATCGTTGTTGGGCTACCGTTCAAAAGGAAGACGTACGCGTATAATGGTTACCCTACCTACCGAAGTAGCCCATAATTACCAACTGGCTCATGACATGATTGCCAATGGAATGAATTGTGCACGTATAAATTGTGCACATGACAGTGAAAAAGAATGGAGTCTAATGATCGGACACATTAGGACTGCAGCAAAAAAATTGAAACGTAATTGTAAGATTGCCATGGATTTGGGAGGTCCCAAAGTTAGGACCGGTGCTTTGAAGGCTGGGCCCAAGGTAAAAAAATTTCGTCCTGCAAAGGACGTACATGGTAATGTAATTAAGGATAGCGAGATCTGGATGGGTCCGGAAATACATCCCAACCTCGAACTGTCTCATCTCCCGGCAGACCTTCCAAGCCTGGAAAAGCTCAAAGTAGGGGATCGATTGTTCTTTAGGGATTCCAGAAATAAGAAAAGGGAATTTACGATTACCAAAACAACAGAAAACGGCTGTATTGCCTGTTGCAGTAAAACCACCTTCCTGGAAACAGGGATGGAATTATATACCAATTCAGATCATTCTTCAGACCCTATCATTATTGGTGAATTACCCAGGGTGGAGGAATTCATTATGCTGCACACCGGAGATTTTTTACGATTGCGGAAAGATGCAGTGCACGGTGAACCTGCCCAGAGGGATAAAGATGACAATTTGATAAGCCATGCACATATTTCATGTTCGTTAGGGGAAATATTTGATCAGGTAAGGGTTGGGGAATCTATCTTTTTTGATGATGGCAAGATTGAAGGGATTATTCGCCAGGTAGACCAGGATCATATGATGGTGGAAATTATTAACGCCAGACAAAAAGGAAGTAAACTAAGAGCCGATAAAGGAATAAATTTTCCTAACAGCAAATTGGATGTCAGAGGATTAACGATTAAAGACAAGAATGATCTGGTATTTGTAGCACAAAACGCAGACACGGTAAACTTGTCTTTTGTAAACAGGAAGCAAGATGTTAGAGATCTTATTGCTGAATTGGAAAAATTAAATACCCCAAAAGGATTCGGGATCATTCTTAAGATAGAGACACAAAGTGGTTTTAATAACCTGGCTAAAATCCTTTTAGAGGTCATGAAGACCTATCCTGTAGGTGTTATGATTGCAAGGGGAGATCTGGCGATAGAGTGTGGATGGGATAATATTGGCAGGGTTCAAAGGGAAATACTGTCACTCTGCAGAGCTGCACATATTCCTGATATCTGGGCAACACAGGTTTTGGAGAACCTCTCAAAGCAGGGTATTCCTTCACGTGCCGAAATGACCGATGCAGCAATGGCGCAACGAGCAGATTGCGTTATGCTTGGTAAGGGACCCCATATTCTCCAGGCAATAAAATTGTTAGATACCATATTTAAGGATATGGAACTTTATCAGGAAAAAAACATTCGACTTTGGCCAGCAATGGAAAGAGCTGATATACATTGATTTGTACGTTAATTCAATTCTCTAAATCAATCCACCACACAATCTTGAATATTTTCTGTATGCCTGACGTGAAGTATCGTATCAAAATCTGAAGGATGTTTTTAGTTAGGGTACTGAATAAACCATAGATTTTCTATCTTTGGCCCCGCCAGGCAAACATGAAAAATACCTGGCTATAATAAATACCGGAGTGTTAGCTCAGTTGGTTTAGAGCACCGCCTTGACAGGGCGGGGGTCGTTGGTTCGAATCCAATACACTCCACATCACTCAGAAAATCCACACGGAACGGTGTGGATTTTTTTATTCCCGTAAAAAGCCAAACATAGTTTGAACATTTGGAGGGAATAAAAAGATAAAACCCCGCGACAGCGGGGTTAGGATTTTCTAATTGCAGCAGCGGCTTGACTTTGGATCAGTGATTGTAAAGAACTAATCCATTTAAACAAAGTTGCCAAACGCAGTTTAAGCATTTGGAGGGAATAAAAAGATAAAACCCCGGCGAAGTCGGGGTTAGGATTTTCTATTTGCAGGAGCGGAATGTGGTTGGATCATCTTTTCTAGATAATCTAATACACTCCACAAGCAAAAAGCCATACCATAGGTGTGGCTTTTTTAGGTTTAGGGATAACCCAACTAGTTCCAAACCTCATTTTCCAACCATTGGGCAGCTTCCATTAAATAGGGTAAAAATAATAAGCTTCTAGCACGGATGTTGTCCATAAGTTTCTAGAGCAGATTCAACACTCTTTCCAGAGCCATGCCCCTGGAACCTTTTATCAATAGGGCTCCTTTTTTTATGGGGGATGCTTTTAAAAATGAGGCCAGATCTTCAAAAGTTTGAAATACTTTGGAGGATGTTCGGGTTTTGTAAAAATTTTCTCCAACCAGATAACTAGTATCAAAATTCATCGTTTGGACCAGATCGGCAATGTTCTGATGTTCCTTTGGTGCACTTGGGCCTAGCTCAAACATATCCCCAAGGATGACCATCTTAGGTTTCTCTGGCCTGTCATTAAAAGCTTCGAGAGCTGCTTGCATGCTTGTAGGGTTGGCATTATAGGCATCGAGCACAATATTCAAGCCATTTTTTTTCAGGATCTGGGAACGATTGTTCTCGGGGAGATAGCCCTCCAATCCCTTTTTAATAGCTGCAATAGGCACTTCAAAATAGGAGCCTATTAAGATGGCTGCAGCACAATTCGAAAAATTATAAGTGCCTGGAAGCTGGGTTTGGATCGTTATATCCTTTACCCTAATTTTTACAAATGGGGCGGCGCTTATTAATTTAATCGAAAAATAGTCTTTGAGTGAAGTACTAAAACCAATTTTCTTTGAATATTTCCGAAGTTTCTTTAACTGGATGGGATCATCTGCATTTAGAAAGATATGCTTGTCGTGACTTATGAGATTTTCGTAAAGTTCGCTTTTCCCCTTTATGACACCTTCTATTCCCCCAAAACCTTCTAAATGGGCTTTTCCAAAATTGGTTATATAACCGAAATCGGGTTGTGCTAACTCACACAGGAACTCAATTTCCTTTAGGTGATTGGCACCCATTTCTACAATGGCAATTTCCGTTTCTTTGTTAATACGAAGTAGCGTTAGGGGTACCCCAATATGATTATTTAGGTTGCCCTTGGTCGCTATCGTATTGAACTTTTGAGAAAGGACCGCATAGATCAGTTCCTTGGTGGTTGTTTTACCGTTACTACCTGTAAGCGCTATGATTTTCGTAGGGTTCTGAAGCCGATGATACGTACCTAATTCCTGTAATGCCCGTAACACATCATCCACTGTTACATAACGGTCTGATAATGCAAAGGCAGGTTCATCGATCACGGCATAGGCAGCTCCTTGGGCAAGGGCTTCTTTCGCAAAAGCATTTCCGTTAAAATTGGGACCTTTCAAAGCAAAAAATATGCAGTCCTTGGTAATTTTTCGGGTGTCTGTACTAACTTCCGGATATTTTAAGAAAACCTCGTGGAGCTGTTCAATTGTCATGCCCTAAAGATAAAAAAAGCCCTGACTATTTCGTCAGGGCTTTTACATTCACTCATTACTATTTAAACTAATCGACCTTTAACCTCCCAATATGTTCTTATTTTATATACTATTTTTAAGAATCATTTTTTATTCAGTAAAAGTAGCGCCCATAATCCCCCGGGCGCTACTTTCTAAGTTTCGTTGCTAAGATCCCTAATCAAAAGCAAAACCTGTGGAAACTCTAAATATAAATGCAAATAATACTATTAAGTAGCTCGCTGCGAACAACCAGGACAAAGATTTTAAATACGACTTTGTAAATTGGCTCCCTAGGTTTTTGAAAGCTTCCGAATAAATTTCTTTAACTAATAATACATTTTTCATAATTTCTAAGATTTGGAGTACTTATTTTTTTATTTGAATGTTTTATTTAAACTAACACTTTGATCTAGAATTGTTTATCAGTTTCGCAGTGTCTGTATGTATAAAGGCAATTCCTACAAATTAGTATTATAAATCGATGAAATACCCAAATAAACGTTGAAATACACTAATAATAATAATAAACGTATCAAATAAGGTTAAAAAATTAGTATACAGAATACGAAAAATTGCATAAATCGATGAGTATGTATATAGATTAAACTTAAATTATAAGATTAAATATATCAGGATTCGTTGTATTTAGGCATATTCTCACAAATAAATAGCGTAATAACTAGGGAGGTACTCTTTATTGGTTGGCGCCTTACAAGTGATAAGACCATATAAGTTGTTTTAAACCACTTTTGGTTTTTGTCAATAAAATCATAGCATAGAAAGTGAACAACGGCTGAGGAACCATTATAATGATCCGTTTGTATTATTTTAAAAAGTTAAATAACATCTTTTGGTCCTGCGAGTGCCTTCAGTGCTGCTCATATAGGTGCAAATGTTTGTTTTTATCAATAGGATAGGAGTTTATACCCCAAGTTTAATGCATGGCCCAATAGTGTTCTTATTGCAGCCTATGAAATAGTAGATCCAGAAAGGAATTAAATTGTCAGCTATAGTGTGCAGGTGTACTGTGTAGCTTGGGAAAGAACAGGAACAGTAATCCTTTTAGTAAGTACGCGGCATATTTCCTTGCTTTCAGAAGCGTTTCTGGCAATAAAAAAACCCCGACTGTATAGTCAGGGCTTTTTCAATTTGAATTATTGATTCTTATTTCGCTTTGGCTTTTTTGCCTCGTACGGTTTTGTTTTTTGTTTTCGCTTTAGACCCAACTCTGGACATAGCACATCGGAACCCGATGTAATCTGTGGCCATATACTGTGGCAGGAACCTCCTTTGGGCAGGATCTAGCCAGTAGGCCCTGTCTCTCCAGGATCCTCCTTTGTATACTCTTACTTCATCATTAATAAGGGTTGTCCGCTCATTACTGGTGTCATATCCTCTTACGATATTTCCAAGGCTGTCTCGTTCCACCTTATGTTTTGGTGAATCGTACATTTTGCGTTGATTCTCGTCATCCTCATCCGCAAATTTATCGAAAAAGCGTGACGAACCCGGATCACCATCTCGGTATCCCCTGTTATCACTATCAGAGAAATTGGTTCTCAAATAGGTCTCCTGCTCATCTACTGGAACCATTTTGATCTCGCCCGGTAAGTTCACTGCTACAACTTTTCCGTTAGGAAGTGTATCATAGACAATTTCATCGGTTAATATTTCTACTTTCCCATCGTCACCAATGGCTGTTTTGGTATAAATATTACCACGGTAGTAATTAAAGTCACTTATTTCATCATCCACAATAGGACGGTATACATCGGCCACCCATTCGGCAACGTTTCCGGCCATGTCATACAGACCAAGATCATTGGGTTTATACGATTTTATTTCGGCAGTAATATCGGCACCATCATCGGACCAACCGGCAATTCCGCCGTAATCTCCTTTACCTTGCTTAAAGTTAGCCAGCTGATCGCCTCGACCCACTCGCTGACCGTTACGGGTATATTCGCCTTCCCAAGGATATTTTTTTCTACCTCGGTAGTTGTTATATTCTCTGCTGCCCTGCAAGGCTGCTGCAGCGTACTCCCATTCTGTTTCTGTTGGTAAACGGTATTCAGGTGTGATGATACCACTGCCACGATTGGCAAAAACGGAAACGGAGTCTTTTTTCTTATTTCCCTGTAGGGAATCTATTTGTCCATTATAAACAGATTCAGGTCTGTTTAAATAAGCCTCAGTACTAAATGTTCCACTGATTTCACCGGTAACAGCCTGATATTTGGCTTCTTTAGCTAAATACCCTTCCCGTTCCAACATTACCTCATTTACTCTATCGGTACGCCATTTGGCATATTGAGTCGCCTGTATCCAGTTCACTCCAACAACAGGATACTCTGCATAGGCAGGGTGTCTTAGATAGTTGTTAGTCATCGTTTCATTAAATCCTAAACGGTTTCTCCAAACTAGGGTATCCGGTAAGGCGCCTTTGTAAATGTTGGCGTATTTAGGATTTTCCGGTGGGTATACACTTTTAAGATAATCCAGATATTCCAGATACATCACATTGGTAACTTCCGTTTCGTCCATATAGAAAGACTGCACGTGTTGTTGACTTGGGGTATTGTTCCAGTCGTGCATTACATCATCCTGTACTTTTCCTTTTGTAAATGTACCTCCCTCAATAAAGACCAGACCAGGAGAGGTTTCTTGCTCCTTAAAATCTGAATTGTATTGAAAACCACCTTCTTTGGCATTTATCTTCCAACCTGTGCCTCGGGAAATATCTTTAGAACCAGAAGATTTCTTACAGCTGGTAACTGTGAAACCTGCAACTAGTACTGTGCATGAGAGTACAACTTTGATAAATTGTTTTTTCATCTGTTGATCTTTGATTTTAATAATTTGTCAGATGTAATTCGTCTGGAACTTGATACAATATTATAATTGCCTGCTCCAGGCGTCATCTATTCATTTAGGACTTAATAATTAAACTAACCTCGATTCTGGTTGTGGTCAGCCTATGTGTTTACTTATTTATTATATGACTTTCGGCTATTTAAACGGTGATTTGCACATAATATTTTATAGCCTGCCAAAAATTTTATACCGCTAAACTATATGTTTTACGGGCAATCTTTACAAATGGATAACGGAACATTATTCAATATAGTATGAGGGGTGCCCCATTCTTTTGCCAGCAGCCTGCTTATAAAGCTTATAAGAACATTCAACCTTCTTTGATAATTTTAAATTTGAATCGTTTAATTACCGTGAATAATAAGCAGAATTGAAATAATAGAGGCTTTAACACAAGATATTTTTAAATTCCTCGTTTACCACATGTACAATTAATTAAATCCGAGAGAGCTTGATATCATAAGTTAGGTCATGCAACTTGAACTCTATTGTATGCTAAACTAGTCCTTTAATGGTTCGTGAGTATTACTTGGATTAATTGAAAATTATATACGTGTGAAAAAAATGAGAAAATTAGCAGCATTCCTTTTATTGATGCTCGTTTGTAAGCTTACAGCTCAGGAAGATCGGGTAATTACCACAGCAGTTCCATTTTTAACGATCGCCGCTGATGCGAGGGCCGCAGGTATGGGAGACATGGGTGTAGCCACTTCGGTTGATGCTTTTTCCCAGCAGTGGAATCCCGCTAAATTTGCATTTGCAGAACGGAAGATGGGTATTGGGGTGAGTTATACTCCTTACTTAGAGAGTATTATTACCGATATTTCCTTACTTAACGGAAGTTTCTACAATAAGATAAATGAGCGAAGCGCATTCGCGTTTAGCCTGCGATATTTTACCCTGGGTGAAATAGAGCTAAGACAATTTGCCAATGATCCGGGAACTCTTGCAAAGCCCAATGAATTGGCATTGGATGGTTCATATTCACTTAAACTGAGCGATCAGTTTTCCATGGCAGTTGCCGGGCGATTTATTCGTTCCAATCTAAAATTACCGGAGATTAGCAATGTTGATTCACAAGCGGCCAGTTCGTTTGCCGTAGATGTTGCAGGGTATTATCGCTCAAAAGAGAAAGCGTATTCCAGTTTTGATGGCAGATGGAGAGCCGGGTTTAACCTTTCCAATCTTGGAGGTAAAATACAGTATGATGAAGGTGGGCAAGAGAACTTTTTGCCGACGAACCTTAAGTTTGGTGCGGGCTTCGATTTTATTTTAAATCAAGACAACGTTTTAGCTATCACCTCTGAATTTAACAAACTCCTTGTGCCTACACCACGTGATTTTGATGGAGATGGGGATGTAGATGCTGATGATAATGTGGAGTACCAGAACATCGGTTTCCTCAGCGGCGTTTTTGAGTCGTTTGGAGATGCACCTGATGGTATGGGAGAAGAATTCAAAGAATTTACCTGGGCATTCGGTGCCGAATATTCGTATCAGGATTCCTTCATGATTAGAACAGGTTTGTTCCATGAAAGCGAAGAGAAAGGATCAAGGCAATTCTTTGCCCTGGGAGCTGGTTTTAAATTTAAAGCCGCTCAAATAGACTTGTCGTATTTGTTTTCAACCTCCCAAGTACGTAATCCTTTGGAAAATACACTTCGGTTTTCATTAACTTTCAACCTGGGTGAAGAATTCATCAACGACTAACCATAGTAACATATATTGTAAAACCTGCCCCATGGCAGGTTTTTTTATTTTAGTCTTCAGGAATTGTATATTTACATATGCAAAAACATACTGTCTCCTTTGATTTATGGGTCTTTGAGTCTCTTGAGAAACTTTCCGAAGAGGATCTGGATCTCATGGGTATAGCAGAAAAAGCGCGTATAAATGCGTATGCACCCTATTCCAATTTTCAGGTAGGAGCAGCCATATTGCTTGAGAATGGCGAAGTGGTAATTGGCAGCAATCAGGAAAATGCATCTTACCCATGCGGATTATGTGCGGAAAGGGTCGCCATTTTTCAGGCAGGCGCAAAATTCCCCGGGATTGCCATTGAAAAAATAGCCGTTACAGCAACTGCGATCAATAATGCTACGGCAAAACCAGCCGCCCCATGCGGTAGTTGCAGGCAATCCATTTATGAATACCAGAAAAAGCAAGAAAAACCTATTCAAATCCTCTTTATGGGGGCAGTAGGGGAGGTTTATAAATGCAATTCAATTACCGATCTTTTGCCTTTGGCTTTTGGCAATGAATTCCTCACCTTGAAATAGCTCTTAATTGTATTGAAGGTATCGAATAGTACCTTTACTTATCACATAAAGAAGCTTTTTTGTCATTTCTTTTTCACTTGTGATTTAATATGTATTTTTGTTTTCCTTTATTTGCAACTGTGCAGCCTTATCGTAGTATAGATATTGTATAAAAACAACAAAACAAGATTCTGAATGAAAAAAATTACCAAAGAGGTCTACTTAAAGTGGTATGAAGACATGCTTTTTTGGCGAAAGTTTGAGGACAAATTAGCCGCCGTATATATACAACAAAAGGTGCGTGGTTTTCTTCACTTATATAACGGTCAGGAAGCCGTTTTGGCAGGTGCTCTTCATGCTATGGACCTTTCAAAGGACCGCATGATAACGGCCTATAGAAATCATGTACAGCCCATTGGAATGGGTGTAGATCCCAGAAAAGTAATGGCCGAACTTTATGGTAAGGTTACAGGTACTTCGAAAGGCATGGGAGGCTCTATGCATATATTTTCCAAAGAACATCGTTTTTATGGCGGCCACGGAATAGTAGGGGGCCAAATACCCCTGGGAGCCGGCTTGGCATTTGCTGATAAGTATTTTAAAAGAGATTCTGTTACCTTGTGTTACATGGGCGATGGGGCCGTACGGCAAGGTTCCCTGCACGAGGCATTTAATTTAGCCATGTTATGGCAATTGCCTGTGGTGTTTGTTTGTGAGAATAATGGGTACGCTATGGGGACATCAGTAGCTCGCACCTCACATTCTACTGAAATATGGAAATTAGGATTAGGATACGAAATGCCATGCGGACCTGTAGATGGTATGGATCCTGTGACCGTAGCAGAAGAAATGACCAAGGCTATTGAGCGGGCACGAAGTGGGGGAGGACCTACATTTCTCGAAATGAAGACCTATCGCTATAGAGGGCATTCGATGTCTGATGCCCAGCATTATAGAACCAAGGATGAAGTGGAAGAATACAAAAAAATAGATCCCATAACACAAGTTTTGGAAGTTATTAAAGCAAAGAAGTACGCCACGGAAGAGCAAATAAAGACCATTGATGCCCGGGTTAAAAATCTGGTTAAGGAGTGTGAGAAGTTTGCAGAAGATTCGGATTATCCACCGGTTCAGCAGATGTACGATATGGTTTATGAACAAAAAGACTATCCATTTTTACAACACAAATTATAGGTAAATGGCAGAAATAATAAATATGCCCAGGCTGAGTGATACCATGGAGGAAGGTACCGTAGCCAAATGGTTAAAAAAGGTGGGGGACAAAATTGAAGAGGGCGATATTTTAGCCGAAATAGAGACAGACAAGGCAACTATGGAATTCGAATCCTTCCATGAAGGAACCCTGTTGCATATTGGCATTGCCGAAGGGGATGGTGCTCCTGTAGATTCACTTCTTGCCATTATTGGTGAGGAAGGTGAAGATATATCTGGGTTGCTTACCAGCCCGTCTGCTGATTCTGATGCCACCAAACATAAAAGTGCTGCTCCCGTAGAAGAAAGTAAAAATCCAGAAACAGTTGCTGCCAAAGAAACTAATACTTCATCTGAGATTCCGGAAGGTGTAGAAATTATAAAAATGCCCCGTTTAAGTGATACCATGGAAGAAGGCACCGTTGCCACCTGGTTGAAAAAAGTGGGGGATGATGTTGAGGAAGGAGATATCCTGGCGGAGATAGAGACCGATAAGGCAACAATGGAATTTGAATCCTTTTATTCTGGCACCTTGCTCTATATTGGGATTAAAGAGGGAGAGTCGGCCCCGGTAGATGAAGTACTGGCAATTATAGGACCGCAAGGTACCGATGTCGATGCTGTATTGAATACGAAAACCTCGGATGCTCCTGCAGCCAAAACGGAAGTACCTGCAGCTGCAGACAAAACAGCTCCTGATACTGCACAAAAAGAAAGCATTAGTACTACAGTGACAACTGACGGACAAAGGGTTTTTGTATCGCCCCTGGCGAAGAAAATGGCCCAGGATAAAGGGATCGATCTAAACACCGTGCAGGGTTCCGGAGATCATGGAAGAATCGTAAAACGGGACATTGAAAATTATCAACCCTCACAAGCGGCTGCACCGAAAGTAAGTGCGGATGTTCCTTCATCGGCAGCTATGAAAACTCAGGCTCCCATTATATTGCCGGTTGGAGAAGAAGGATCTGAGGAAGTTAAAAATTCTCAAATGCGGAAGGTTATAGCCAAGCGTTTGAGTGAATCAAAGTTTAGTGCTCCCCATTACTACCTTACAATTGAGGTAGATATGACAAACGCAGCACGATCTCGAGTACACATCAACAATTTACCGGATATTAAGGTTTCGTATAACGACCTTGTGGTAAAAGCTTGTGCCATGGCCTTGAAAAAGCATCCACAAGTAAATACCAGTTGGAATGGCGACACTACACGCTATAACAAACACATTCATGTGGGCGTTGCGGTTGCTGTGGAAGATGGACTTGTGGTGCCCGTACTTAAATTTGCAGACCAACTGAGTCTTACTCAAATAGGAACTGCGGTAAAAGACCTTGCAGGTCGCGCAAGAATTAAAAAATTAACTCCGGCCGAAATGGAAGGGAGTACCTTCACAGTCTCCAATTTAGGAATGTTTGGAATATTGGAATTTACCTCCATTATTAACCAACCCAATTCTGCGATTCTATCGGTGGGAGCTATCGTGGAAAAGCCGGTTGTAAAAGATGGTGAGATCGTGGTGGGGAGTACTATGAAACTTACCCTGGCCTGCGATCATAGAACGGTAGATGGGGCTACTGGCGCACAGTTCCTGCAGACATTGCGCGCATTTTTGGAGAATCCGGTGACCATGTTAGCTTAAAATGGAAAGGGCACCTACTTTTAGATAGAACTTTAAAAAAGCATTCATGTTTGTACGGATGCTTTTTTTATTGATGGTAAATACGAATTGATATGAAAAAAAGTCTTGTTCTGGGGATTGTGGTATTACTAATGGCCTGTAAGGCCGGAAAAACCACTGCCATTTCTGCAGAAAATTTTTCCACTGATGCGGAGGTAGGTACTATTATGAATTATCTGGCTTCCGATGATTTAAACGGAAGAGATTCAGGAACTCAAGGAATTGAGAAAGCTGCCAATTTTATTGAGAACAGATTGGAAGGGTATAGGATAAATCCTTATTACTCCTCCTATAGGGACACCCTGACTGGTTTCACTCCTACCGCCTATAATGTTATAGGATTCTTGCCCGGCAATGATCCCGAATTAAAAAAAGAATTTATAGTTTTAGGAGCACATTACGACCATATCGGACTAATAAATCCAAAAAATGGCGATTCAATTGCCAATGGCGCCAATGACAATGCTTCCGGTTCCACTACGGTGTTGGAATTGGCCCGCTATTTTTCGAAAGCAAGGAGTAACAAAAGATCGCTGATCTTCGCGTTTTTTAGTGCCGAAGAAAAGGGACTGCAAGGTTCAGTTCATCTGGCAAAGCGAATGAAACAAGAAGCGCTAAACCTCTATACCATGCTAAATTTTGAAATGACAGGGGTTGCCATGACAGACAAGGAGTACCTGATCTATGTTTCGGGGTATAACAAATCCAATTTAGCTGAGGTTAGCAATAGGTATGCACAAGAAAAACTGGTAGGCTTCCTGCCAACTGCTGAGGGATTTAACTTATTCATGCGATCTGATAATTATCCGTTTCACGATCAATTTATGGTGCCTTCACAAACCTTTAGCAGCTTCGATTTTACCAACTTTGATCATTACCATCAGGTAGGTGATGAAGCGGCTATCATGGATTTTAAGCACATGGCCCGGGTAGTTAATAAGATGATACCGGTAGTGGAAGGCATTGCCAACGCTAAGGTTAAAGAAGTGAAATATAATTAAATGGCAAACGTACTAATAACTGGATGCAGCAGGGGAATTGGATACGAAATGGCTATCCTGTTTGCCGATGCAGGACACCAAGTTCTGGCCCTGTCCAGAAACGAAAAACCCATAGCGAGTCTGGGACATAAGAATATTTTCACCTTTTCTTTCGATATCACGAACTCCAATTCACTAGATCAAGTATCTCAATTTTTGGAGGATACATGGAAATCGGTCGATATTCTGATCAATAATGCCGGCTTGCTTGTAAATGAGCCGTTTTTGAGTACATCCACAGAAATGTTCGAAGCTGTATACAAGGTGAATGTTATAGGTTTGGCAGCACTAACCAGAATTGTAATCCCATGGATGCCCAAAAATGGGCATGTGGTAACTATAAGTTCTATGGGCGGTGTTCAAGGGAGTGCTAAATTTCCCGGTCTCTCGGCCTATAGTTCCAGTAAAGGGGCTGTTATTACACTCACCGAGCTGTGGGCAGAGGAATTCAAAGAAACAGGTCCCTCTTTTAATGTATTGGCTTTGGGTGCCGTTCAGACCGAAATGCTGGAAGAAGCTTTTCCGGGGTATAAAGCACCAGTTACGGCTCTTGAAATGGCCAACTATATAATGGACTTTGCTCTGACCGGTCAGACCCTGTACAATGGGAAATTACTTCAGGTCTCGAATTCTACACCTTAATTTACCCGACCTTTTTGTATTTGTGCTGACAAGGTTCGAAACAGAAAAAAGTTACAATTAGGAATCCATCCTTAAGTTGCAAATTAACCGGATAAACAAATTGCCCTTCACATTCAATACTATATCCCTGATCAGTAGCAACATAAATTCCTTCGTTCTCATCTTCGGCCAGGCTTGAAAAGTCGCAGATATTTCCGTTGGAAGTATAGCTCCCATTTGCATTGAGCCTAACAGTTTTGTTACTG
>CALZFZ010000069.1 GCA_945786965.1 uncultured Muriicola sp.
CAAATGGTACCAGCAATCCGTTAGACTTCTGTGATCCTATCCTGGGGGAAGGATGCAATGTGGAAGATATTGACCTTGCCGTTGAAAAGACGGTGGCCTTTATTGAACCATTAACCGTAGGTGATCAAATTGTATTTACGATCACCCTGACCAATCTTTCCATGGATCAGGCAAGAAATATCGAAATAAGTGACCTGTTAGACAGTGGGTTTAGCTACTCCAGCCATTCCGCGACCATAGGGGAATACGATCCCTTGACCGGATTGTGGACCCTTGATGAATTGGCGGGCAATCAGGTAGCAGGCCTGGTGATCAATGTAGAAGTAGTAGAAGCCGGAACGCTTGAGAATACGGCTTCTCTGGTATCTTCGTTCCCTAATGACTTTGACAATACCAACAACACCTCCACAGTGACTCTGCAGGCAAGGCCTTTTGTTGCTGAAGGATGTCTAGTAGTATTTAACCAGTTCTCACCCAATGGGGATGGAACCAATGATCTCCTGGTAGTGAATTGCCTGGAGGAATATCCTACCTTAAATGTTTCACTGGAGATCTTTGACCGCTATGGGAACAGTATTTTCTCAGACAACTCCTATGATAATACCTGGGATGGAACGGGTAATGGTGGTGATCTGCCCAAAGGAACTTATTTTTATATATTAGACCTGGGAGAAGGATTTGAAGTTCAAAAAGGATGGATCCAAATTTTAAGATAAGCAGCATGATATTGACTACCTATAAGAAATATGGATTGATTCTTTGTTCCCTGATATTCCTAAGTACAGTGGTACATGGACAGCTAGAGCCGCAGTATACCCAATATATGTATAACATAGGGAGTTTTAACCCTGCCTATGCAGGAACGGTCGAAAATCCCGAAGTATCGGCCTTGTACCGGGCCCAATGGATTGATATTCCGGGGGCACCACGAACCATTCGCTTAGGGGCCAACCTGCCCTGGGCAAATGAAATAAACGGATTGGGGTTTAATGTGGTTAGCGACCAATTGGGGCCTACCACCCAGACCTTTTTAAATGCGGCCTTTTCGCATCAGATCAACGTATCCGAGTATACCAAGCTCTCCTTCGGGGTCAATGCCGGGGGCGCCTTGCTCGATGTGGATTTTACCAAAGGCAATTTTGAAGATCCAAATGAACCTTTATTGAGCAATCAGGTTTTTAATGAATTTTTCCCGACAGTAGGGGCAGGGATGTTCCTGTACGATGATGAATGGTACCTGGGGGCCTCTGTCCCCAATTTCCTGACAGGGGCGGTCAGTGAAGAAGCAGCCTCCCTGATCAATGATAAAATACAATTCAATTTAATAGGGGGCTATGTATTTGAATTGTCGGACGAACTTAAATTTAAACCCGCTTTTTTAGCCAATGTAGTACAGGGGCTGCCTTTGAGATTCGACCTTTCTGCCAACTTTTTAATCAGCGATGTTTTTACCGCAGGGGCCGCGTATCGTGTTAGTAATGCGGTAAGTGGTTTAGTGGGGTTTCAAATTTCGAGTGCTCTTTTTGTAGGGTATTCCTACGATTACAATACCAACAGCCTTGGCCAGTATAACCAGGGCTCTCATGAAATGATCCTTAAATTTTATATTGGGGCCGAGGGAGGCAGCAGATCGGATAAACCCGATAAAAGAAAAGGAAAACCGAAACAAATAGACACCCCTAGATTCTTTTAAATAGACACCTATGAACTCTAAAAATGCAATATTGTTTTTCTTCTTACTGGTAACAGGGATTTCCCTGGGCCAGAAGAATAAATCCAATGGGGATGTTTTATTTTTCGAGTATGATTTTAAAGGGGCCATACGAGAATATCTGAAAGAAATGAGGAATACCCCCCTCAATGATCAGCAAACCCTGAATTTGGCCGATTCATATTTAAAAACCGGAAACTTCGATAAGGCAACTGACGCTTATTTGGAGGTATACCATCAGGACTCGGTGCTTTCGGGGTATTATATGAATCGAATGTTACAGGCTATGACCCGTAAACTAGGTGTTGAAAAAACCCGGACATTTATGGCGGCAAACACCCGGTCCTTATCTGCCGATCTGCAGGAGAATGCGGAGTTCAATTTTCAGATAGTAAGCCAGAATGCAAACGATGCCCTTGATTATAATATTTTTAACGCAAACGGCAATAGTCCGCAATCCGATTTTGCGCCAACCTTTTACAAGGAGCAACTGCTCTTTACCAGTGCCAGAAGCCAAACTACCAAGAAGATCTATGAGCCTTCCGGGGAATCCTATTTGGATATCTTTGAAGCATCCCTGGATAGCAATGGGGATATGTCTTCTACCGCACCTTTTAAGGGGATCCCGAATTCTGCTTTTCATCAGGGTACACCCTTCTATTCAGCATCATTGGATGTACTCTTTTACGTCCGAACCAACGAACAATCCGGGGAACTCGTTTTCGATAAAAATGGCAAAAATACTTTAGCATTAGGTTCCACAGACCGAAGCGGAAATTTCCGGTACCTCTTAAAAGATCTTAGTACTTCCTTCTATTACCCTTTTTACGATTCGGCCAGTGGCAAGCTTTATTTTGCCGCTAATTTTGCTGATGGTTACGGAGGTACCGATTTGTATTACGCCTATACCAATAATGGACTCATCATGTCTTCTCCAATAAACTTAGGCCCCAGGATCAATGGCCCTGGAAATGAAATAGCCCCTTTTATTTTTGAGGGAAGCCTTTATTTCTCCTCCGATGTTTTCTATGGGTATGGAGGTATGGATATTTACAAATCGGAAATATTAAAGGACGATTTTTATAGTATTCCTGTGAATTTAGGAAAAGGTCTCAATTCCGAGAAGGACGACTTTGGCTTTATCATAAAGAACTATCAGGAAAGTAGTCTTATTGGCTATTTTTCATCAAACCGTGCTGGTGGCAAGGGCAATGATGATATCTACGGGTTTATAGTTAAGGAAAAACCGGGTATAAAAACTTTTACGCTAAATGGAAGTGTGTTGAATCTGACAACCAATGTGGGCGTATCGGAAGCTCAGGTTCGTTTGTTAGATAAAGAAGGAACTGTTTTAAAAGAAGTTGTTTCAGATTCAGAGGGCGCCTTTAGGGTGGAAATTCCCTGGCAGGAAGAAATTACTGTGCAGGCTACTAAAGACAGGCATTCCATATTTTCGGATACCTACCGGGATGAAGCTTTGGATCAAATTGAGAACATGGCATTTAATATGGGGATAGCCCGCATAGACGACCTGGTGGAAGAAAAAGAAGATCAGACCGTTCTTAAACTGAAAGATTTCTATTTCGATAGAGGCCGGAGCCAGATCACTGAAGAAATTGCCACTGAATTAAACAAGGTGGTCGACGCAGTGGCCCGGTTCCCTCAATTGCAATTGAGGATAGAATCGCATACCGATAGCCGAGGAGGTGGTGCCACCAATTTCAGGCTCTCGCAAAGCAGGGCCGATGCCATTCAGGAATATCTGGAAAGCCATGGCGTTTCTACTTCTAATATTTTGTACACCATTGGGTACGGAGAAGACAAACTGATCAACGATTGCACTGACGGCGTCTTCTGTTTAGATACCTTCCACAGGAAAAACGAACGACAACTCATTGTTGTCCTGAACTACGGCCTGCTTTTCTAGAAGAGGACCATCCAGCAATAATACAAGGCAAATAAGGACAGGAAGACGATTCCTGCATACGTTAGATATTGCAATCCTTTCTTTGGATGAAATTGATTGGGCAGGTCATGACTCATTACGTTTTTCAGGTTCATATATCCTACAATGGGTGCCATCACGAAAGAGATAAAGGTGGCGAGGGCTACCAGATTACCCATATTGGCTCCAAAGGCAGTTAGCACTATAAAGTTTACCACAGCCAGAGCTATGATCCCAATGGCAAAGTATTTCTTCCCTGAGAAATCGTACTTTTTTGGGGTCAGGAATTTCAAAATGTCGAGGCTTACACGCGTAATGGCATCATGGGCCGTCATGCAGGTACTGAACATAGTGGCAAAGGCCGAAATGGCGATAAAAATATAGGCCCATTTTCCAATGTGGGTGGTAAACAACTGCACCACCTGGTCTGCAAAGGTAATAGCGTTGTCACTTAACTCGGTTTGGGTGCCGTACAGGGTCATCCATCCAATAACCAAAAAGAATATGGCCAGAAGCGCGGTCATGTAATACCCGGAGTTAAATTCCTGCAATGCTTCATTTAAGGGAAGCCTTTTACCGGTAACTTTTTGTTTTGCAAGGGTCCAGAGACTTATCCAGCTACTTGCCTCTACAGCTGTGGGCATCCAACCAACCAGGCCTATTAAAAACAGGATCCCCACTTCATTAAAAATAGGGGTAGGTGTAAAATCGGGAACCGGGGTAACTTGTCCTTTATAAATGACTAGAACAGTCGTAACCAGGAGCGCCACAAACAATATCGAAACCACGAATTTGAGCGAAAGTTCCAGGAATCGGTATCGCCCAATGATCAGCACGGCACTGATAAAGGCAAATAGTCCAAGGGCAACCGAACTCACCGGTATGTCATTTACCTTGAACAGATTTATGAATAGTCCGGCCGTAACCACATACAATGCAGCCAAAATGGTGAAGGTAGTTACCAGGGTAATAAATGCATAGAGCCATAAATACCCCTTCCCTCTGTTTAAATAGCCTTCTATCAATGATCTATTGGTGACCGTGGTATAGCGTATTCCAAACTCGAAGAATGGATACTTTAAAATATTGGCAAGGATAATGGGGACCACCATGATCCACCCGTATTGTGCCCCTGCCTTGGTGGAAAGGACCAGGTGGGAGGTTCCAATGGCCATGCTGGCAAATAACAAACCGGGCCCCAGGTTTTTAACTAGCGTTTTTAAAGAAGGCATGTAATCGATTCTTCTAGGCTCTAAAATAGAGTATTTTACTCAATATTGGGAAGTGCTTATTTGATCTGTATTTTATCCCCATAGAACTTCGGCTGGGTATTCAGTAAAAGATCAATAAAGACCTTTACGCGTGCTAAATATTCACGGACCTGCACTTTAAAACCTTCACTTCCTTCCAGGTCGGTCGCGTTGAAACCTATGGCAGTTAGTCCTTTTTTATCGGCCAGATAAATGGCCCTTTCATTCTGGAATTTTTGGGAGATCACGGTTACACTGACCAGTCCAAATACCTCTTTGGCCCTTACCATAGAATCCAGGGTTCGGAAACCGGCATAATCCAGGAAGATCTTATCTTCGGGGATCCCTCCCAGGATCAGGTCTTTTTTAAAGGTATTGGGTTCATTGTAATAGGGGCTTTTCTCGCCACTTACTAATACAAAATCGATCTTTCCTGCCTTAAAGAGTGCTATGGTCGCCTGGATCCGATTGGTATAATATGGGTTATTGCCTCCTTCCATCAATTTACTGGAAGTACCCAATACGAGGCCAACCCTGTTTTTTGGGATCTGTTTTATGTTGTTAAAAGTTTTCCCTTTGGAGGCACTTTGAATGATATAATCTGAAATCAGGATGCTAAGTAAGGGCAGGATAATAAGTACCAATACAAGTGACCGTAATTTTTTTTTCATAGTGCTTTAAAGAGCACCTAAGGTAAGGAATTGGGAAGTATCAATAGAAACACTCCGGGTTTTAATTCATAAAAAAAGACGGAACTTGAATCTAAACCCTCTGGATTTAATTTCAAGTTCCGTACGTTATCCTCCTCGGGAGGTTCAACCTATTTAATAAATTTGTAGCTCGCTCCCACCATGATCATTGAAGTGGTCATGTCATAGGAAACTTCACTTCCGGGGATTGCCCCGTAGGGAGGAAAGTTTTCAATGAACTGCGGATTCAATAGAGGTCCTGTGGTGGCATCGCCACTGGAACCGTAATGGTATACGATATCCAGACTGAACAGATCAGTGGGTTGATAACTCAAGCCCAGTTGAAACGCATTTTTAATGATGGCGGTGGCCGGTACACTAAAGAAGGCAACATCACTGTTTATGGGGTTAGAACTATAGGTATACCCAAGTCGTAATGGAAGCTTGTTCACTCCTTTGTATTGGATACCGGCTGAAATTATATTGATATTCTCCCAGCCAAAACCAGCTACGGAAAAGGTTTCCGTCCAGCCTGTTTTAGAAAATCCTTCTGTGTTTTCGTAATCTACCAATCGGTAGTCGAGTGCCAGATCAATAGTTCCCACAGAATATCCAAGCCCCAGGGAATAGATAGCGGGGTAGTTGATCTTAAAATTACTGGTGGCGGTAGTGTTATCGAGATAGGTATTGTCAAATTCCATATCGCCAAAGGATTGCTTTGTCTTATAGGAAGCCCCGGCCTTAAAGCCTGAAGGACTGTTGTAAAATACACCCAGCTGTGCCCCGAATCCTAAGGCAGTAGCCTTTTCGGCAGAAGGGTATCCTGCCCCTGTTGGGTTGGCGGTGGGGTTGGGGATCAATTCCAGAGATGCATAGTTAAAGGTAGGTTCTACCCCAATGGAAAATTCTTCAGAGAGCTCATAGGCCCAGGTAAAACCAACTTGTAACAGGCTATAATCGGACTCTACTCGACCAAAACCGCCCATGCTTTGTGGCATGTTAATGGGGTTGCTGGCACTTTCAGGGAAGGTTACCCCAAAACCACTGATCCCAAAAGCTGAAGCCCCAAAGGTGTGTTTACTCTCGGGCTCGCCCCATACGATGGCCAGTGCTGGAAGAGGTGAAATACCCCTGTCATCTGCCGTGGTTCCACTGAAAAAGTTTCCTGTGGGTTGTCCGCTGCTGTCAAATTCAGGCACCGTAGAGCTGAGCTCCGGGGAAGAAAAGAACAATCCAAGATCAAATTTTAAAGTGGTATCATCGAATACGGATATAGCTGCCGGGTTCCATTGCAGGGCCCCTGAGATATCTATGGGTTGTCCGGTGGCGGCTCCCCCCATGGACATATTCACAGAACCAACTCCTTGCATGATATGTCCGGCTTGCGAGTAGGCGGTCGTGGCAACAAGTAAAAATGCGAGTTTTAAAAGATAATTTTTCATAATGAAATTTAATTTAGGCAGCCTTAAAGTGGGGAACAGAACCCTGTTACAAATGCCCGGTTTTAAAGGCTGCAGTTGTATTTTCTAGGGCAAAATTAGGAGCCAAAAAATCAAGAATTAATGACAATTATCATAGGTTGGTGGGTGTGTAACCTAGGTTACATAAAACATAAAACCCTCTAAATCAATAAGATAAAAAAGGTTGAAGTTCTCGAGGTGGTAATTATCGCTTGCATTAGCTCCCGATAACTATCGGGACGGGATCGGTTTGTCCCCATTTTAAATAATGAAGGTTTTCAGACATAGCGTAGGTGTCAGTGTAAGTGCGTTCGGCAAGCGGTAGAAATGAGCTAAACCAGGGGTTTCTTTACTTCAAATTGATCTACGCTACAGCCCGCTAACGTTTACAGCAACCTCAACGGAAAGTACAAAATACATTTTAATGCATTTTATATGTTGCTGGCTGCAGTTTTTCTATTTCATAGTATTGCAGTACTCGCATTGCTCTCAACGTATTCCACCTAC
>CALZFZ010000070.1 GCA_945786965.1 uncultured Muriicola sp.
CAAAATAAGGTGTTGCAAAAAGTGTACAATATTATTGGGACCATGTTAACACGATTTGTCCTGGCTTCTGACGTAGTAGCAGTAACCATCAGTAAATATGTTACTATCCTGGAGAAGAAATACAAAGCGCGCAATATTGCATTGATTCCCCACGGATCCTTTGAAACCCCACCGGAACCTGATTATGCTTTGCCAAATGGACCAAAACAAGTAATGGCCTTTGGAAAATTCGGCACCTACAAGCGTGTTGAGATCATGATTGAGGCCGTGGAGTTGATTCGAAGCCGGACTAATGAAAACATAGAAATCGTTATTGCCGGCACCGATAGTCCCAACACTCCGGGATATTTAAGATCTATGGAGGAAAAATATGCACATGTACCAAACCTCAGGTTTACGGGCTATGTTGCAGAAGAAGATGTACCCACCATTTTTGGAGATAGCGCTGTAGTAGTATTCCCATATACATCCACTACCGGTAGTTCGGGTGTATTACATCAGGCCGGTAGTTATGGAAAAGCCGTTGCGCTTCCTGATCTGGGCGATCTGGGCGTATTGGTAAGAGAAGAAGGTTATAAGGGGGAGTTCTTTGAACCGAACAACACCTATTCTCTGGCCGATGCCATTGAAAATATCCTTACGAATGATTCGTACAGAGTTCATTTGGGAAAAACCAATTATGATGCGGCTTGTTCTCTGCCAATGTCAGAGATTACCCAACGGTATACTGATTATTTTAAAGCGATAAAGTATAAGAACTTACCTGACTTTTCCCCAAATCTTGCTATGGAAAAGAAGACCATCAAGGAAGAAGTTTAACTGTTTTTTGGTTAGGTTAAGTAGAAAGGAGGGCAGCATGGTTACTGTTCTCCTTTCATTTTATTGGGGATTGATCCAGATATTGATACGAATGTTTTTTCCTGCCATCTGCCGTAATGCAACCGAAATATTTTTGCTGTTGTTTCCTCCAGGGAAGTACTCCCACTACCGAATTAGGCACCTCAACAAAGTCGTAGAGGGTCCAGAATAAGTAAGGAACAAGCTCCTGTTCTAAATCCTGAAGCATTTCTTTATAATAGTCGGCCTGCTTTTTTTCAGAGCCCAGTAATGCATTCCAAATACCACTATAGGAAGAAAATCCAAATTCTCCCAAGAGTATGGGCTTATCCCCTGCCCTGCTTTTTAAAGCCCTGTACTTCTCTAAAAAATCAGAAGGATCCTGATAGTAGTGGAAAGAAACAAAATCGACCTTTTCTGACAGTATGTAGGCTGTTTCCGGTGAGGACCAACCTATGGTCACGGGATGATTTCGATCCCATTTTCTTACCTGATTGCTCATTTCTTCCAACCATGCCATTACCTGTTCTTTGCCCCTGGATTCAAAATCCAGATCCGGTTCATTTTTTAGATCCCATCCCAGGATGGCAGGATGATCTTTAAAGGCCTTTACAATGGTTTCGGCATGCCTGTGGGTTAAGGTCCAGTCCATTAGTTCATAGTTCCCATAAAAATCGAACAAAGTGACCAGGATCTTAAGTTCGTTACTTTCGGCCAGATCGAGTATTATTTTAAGTTTTGCAAGGTTCGCTGTTGAAATACTGGCTTTACCAAAACCTTCGTAGGGAATAAATATGCGCAGCGTATTCAGGCCCATCTTCCTGATCTGAGCAAAATCGCCTGCTATTGTTTCTTCATTGAAATCCGGGCCAAACATGTCCCATGCACTTTGGCTTGGATAATAATTAAGTCCCTTAATTTGGGCTACATCCAACTTTGTGGCAACCTCCTCGTTTTTGTCAGGAGAGACTTCTGTAGTATCCCTAATTTCTGTCAGGTGTCTTATGCGCCAAAATCCGTCTTCCAAAAGCATCAGCACTTTATAGTAATTGGTGTCGCGCTTTTTTAGTGCCAACTGATCATCATGCCAAACCTCTTTGTATGTTTCCACATGGTGGTCCGTAAACGCTACCAGAGTACCGTCTGTGCTATAAAAGTCGAGTGAAGGATGGTGTGCCAATGTTGTCTGTTGCGTGGTTGTATTGTGGTCCTTGTTCAATGTAAGTATGCGCTCAATTTTGATGCGCATGCTGTCTGTGTAATAATCTGCAATTCCATAGGAATCATTAGATGACAGGGCATTACTGCGGACATACCATGCTTTCAGGTAATCGCCTTCAATTTCTTTGAGCGTTTGGTCTTCCATAGGCCTTCCAGGATTTTGCAGATCCTGCCATTCTACTTCGGGAACATAGATTTCTTCCAGACCACCCTGCATATGTAGGATAGATGCCTTGTCTGCCCCGGAATTAAGGTACGCCCATACCGAACTGATACCATAAATAAGTATGGCATTGATCCCAAGAAAAGAGAGGATCAACAAGGATCTGTATATGTTACTATTCCACTTACTTTTCATGGAGCTGAAGTGTCTGTTTTTTAGTGATGCCTGCTATTTGTACCTCAATATGGTAGGTCCCTTCCCTAAATTGTTCATGGGTCAATTCAAATGTCCCAGATCCACTTACCGAGCTTGTCGTTTGTATTACTGGTTGAATGTTATTTTCAGCATGGATATGCAGCTGTATCGGCATTCCATCTGGGATCAGTTGCTTCATAAAACTATACAACGGGCCTACCTGAATGGTTCGGTTATCTTCGGATATTTGAAGGTCATAATCGAGTATAGCGGATTTAAAGGCTACCAATTCCACATTGCTTTTGGCTGCCCCGGTAATATAAGCGGCAACTTGCCAAATATCTTCTTCCTCCGGGTGGAGCATCTGCGCTTTGGCCACTCCATTAATCGTGGTGCCCTGTGTTCTTAATTTTATGCCATTCTTGTTGGTAACCTGAAACGTCACCAGGGTACCGTCACTTATCCTATTCTCATAGGTATCCCTGATAACCGATGTTTCGAAAGTGATGATCTGGTTCCCGTCTGCATATTCGTGATTTCGATTGGAATACAGCTCAAAACCGGTCGCTTGTGAAGGATACACGTCTACGGTAAGTTCTTTTGAACTAGTATCCTGAACACTGGATGTAATGAGCATGCGTGAGGACTTTTCAACGGCGAACAAACGCTTCCAACTTATAAGATCTTTTGTTACTGTTTCATAAGTCTCCAACACGTCAAGATTTTGTCTTTTGATCTGAACTGGGGTCCCATCGGTTAGCGGATTATCGTATGTATCAGTAGGTACGGTAACCAGCATGGAATAATCTGTGTTGCCCGCATAGATACTTCTGGGACCCAGGTAGGTCTCCAATTGAACAGAAGGTCCTGAACTTGAAATTTCTATAGTCCCGGATGCGGATACTACCTGATTATGGGTTAGGGACCAGCTACAGGCACCTGACTTTTGGGTAAATTGGTATGGCAGGGTAAACCAGATTTCTTCATTTTTTCGAGTACCATAACTAATTGAGGTGCCCAAGGAATTCTCAAGGACCAAATAGGGCATTCCTGCTCCTGAAATTTCAAATCCCAGCGCCAACGAATCACCAGCGACTGAAGATACAGGGATTTGAATAGGTACAATCTTTATAGCGCTTTCAACGGAAGGTGTTTTGGAACATCCCAGTAAAAGCAAAAAGACGATAAAGTAGCTACTGTATTTCATCTATCTGGGATTACCTATATAATGATTCAATTCGATCTTGATAAACTCAAAGCCAGTGGCAGTGGACGCACGTTCTTGCAACAGATCTGCGGGATGCTGTATAGCCCTGTCTGGAAATACCTTGGCTGATATTTCAGCATTGGGAAGCCCGTTAACAAAACAGTTTTCCAGATCCCGGCTGATAACAGTTACTCCATTGAGATCTAGAAATTTATAATCAAACAATTGTTTGCGCTGTACCCGTATTCCCTCTGTAACAAACGAATGATCTACCCAAAGTAGGTTTTTAGAAGCATCATAATACGAAATCAATAATTGCGGGATAGTCACTTCCTGGTTTCCTGCGTTGAACAACGTTCCTTCCATGTGATTCTCACTAAAAGTAAGATCCTGCAGGGCCACCTGTTTATACAGATCTGAAATAGCCACATTGGCTGCACATTGCAGGTTGAATTTTATAGGATTCTCCTTCAATGAAACAGGAGAAAATTCGTCCGGATTATAGGTTTCAGGCATTTCACTTTCTTTTGTGGTCCAGGCAATGCTTTCAAAATTTATCCTGAAGGACGTGATCTCTTTCGGCAATAATTTATGTTTAATATGATACTTGGCATTATAATCCGTTAGTTCCTGGTCCTGCTCGTTGTATAAGCTGGCCTTAATTACCACGTCTGCCGGAACATGGTCTATATTCTGAAGTTCTCCAACAATCGCATATTCTGATCCAAATTTTACCAAACTTGCCGAAAGTATTTCTAGGACGGGTTGCTCCAGCACATCCTCATGGTGGGTTTGCTGGGTGGTAATACGTCTCCTTCCATGATTGAAATACGAAGTGGCGTTGGTTGTAAAAAGCTGGTCGGGCGGAATATCTTTTTGGGGTGGCGACGGTACGATGAACCATTCATCGTTTTCTTTTACTAATTCTTTTGAAACTTGTTTTTTGATGGTTTCCAATGGCGTTATCCAAACCAAATTTATAGTGGCTGTTGCCGCTTCTGATGATTTATTGGTAATCTCAACCCCAATAGAATCTAACTTGGCATACGAACTTAGAATACCGTCGTTCACCGAAACCTCAAGCATATACTGTGCTAAGGTTACCCCTTTTGCGGGATCGAGGTAGGAATGCGCCCTTTCAAATTCTTTGAAGTCTAAAGCATCGTAATACGCTTTCACGACATTTTCGGGAGATCGTTGTGTTGCATTGTTTAAATAGAACTGATATACACTGAAAATCAAGGTTCCCAGTATTATTAAAGCCCACAGATGGTTTATTTTGATAAGTTTTCGGGGGAATTCATTGTACGATACTGCCATTTGCATATACTCGGGTTCCCGAATCGCTTTTGATTTTAATGCCCTGACCCACAGAAGCTGTATATTGAGAATAAAGGCAAAAAGAATGGTTAGAATGGGGATCACCCCCCACATGATCTTAAAATAGGAAGGAATATCGTCCTTGGGGATTATTGCCGGCAAAGGAGGAACATTTAATCGTTCCCAGACCATGACCCCATTTTCCAATTGCTGCAATCGTTGCCATCCACAGTAATACAGAATAGGGTCGTAGAACTTATCATTGGAAAAAATGTATTTAAGATTATATTTCTCCGGGATGGTCAGAAATTGCTGTAAAGAACCAATACCTTCTACCCCTCGAAATTTGGAATTCTCCAATCGCTCAATTGCCTTGCTCGTTAATTCGGGCAATCGCCGGGCCGAATGATAATTACCGTCTACCGTTTTGGCATTGGTCTGTGCCGAGAGCCAGGCCATCTGATCCCCAAATCCCAGGGTAAGGTATCGCCATTGGTCGTGCATGTCCTGATTTAAAAAATTAACGATGGGAAGCATTTTAATTTTCTGGGGTTGAGAGGGCCTGAAATAGCCAAGGCTCATTGTGAAAATTACCATAAACAATATACCTGCAGCCAGCAATGCTCCCAGAAGCTGGTGATATACGGGTCCAAATCGATCCTGAAGGGCTTTTTTAAGGTCTCCTTCCACAATCCTGTAAACAAACTCGCCAAATATTGGGAGTGCCATGATGGTTGCCCACAAGGTAAAACGGTCTAATGTGAGGATGTTAAATGCGGTTTCACCAAGTACCATCATCGGGATGGGGGTTGTGCCACCCGTTCCCAAAATTGTAAGTATACTGATAGACACCCCAAAAAAGAGGTATCTCTTGCTATAAAAGCGATAGAAAATATAGGGCAGGATAAATAGCAGTATCCCCCAGGGAATAATAAAAAATACGAGGCCCGAAGAGGTTACCTCCAGGAAGTTATCGCGCGACCCATGTGGGATAGGAACTTGTGTAATTGGATTTGCCTTAGAGTTCAACCAGTACGGGAGAATACACAGAACAATGAGTGCCAGCGAACCCATTCCAAAGCCCACAATTCGCCAAAACAACTTTTGGAAGGAATGGAGGAAAACTTTGAATGTAATTTTTTTTGTGTCTTTTACTTTCTCTTTAGCATGGTCCATGATGGACATACCAATCAATGGAAAAATAAAGAATACCATCCCGAAAATAGGGGTCACATGATGCGAGGTGACCGTCACCGCTATAAGAGAAAATGCCGTAATTAAATTGAAATACCTTCCTGTTCTAATCCAGATGTAGATCTCTGGTAAGGCATGTAACAAAACCGAAAGACCAATAATACTGGGTAGCTGGCCAAAAATATGCAAGGTTTCTATGAACGTAGAAGAAAAAACAGCCAACAATGCCGTATACCCTGCGATTCTTTGGTTCCCCGTAAGTAGCAACCCAAAACGATAAGCGCCGGTTATAAATAAAACAATACTCCCTAAGGCTGCCGCATACAGTCCAAACTTAAGACCACCAATAAATGAAAAAAGCGCCATTAACTGATGCGCCAAAGGAGGATATCCCATTACCGTAAAGCCTGTATACCAGCGATATTCCCATGGTTCCCACCAACTGTTAGCGTAATGGTCTGCAAAGAACAGGTGTATCAGGGCATCATAGGTAGTTTCCAGGGTAAAAAATAAGGCCGATCCATGAAAGGCTATCCCAATCACCAGAGCAAGAACCAATAAGATATTCGTCTGCTTCATCTAACTATTCTGTAGGAAAATATAACAAGATAAAGATAGATATATTGTGGAGTACCCGTACTATCAGCCATAGGCAGAACACCGCCATTGAACTACAGAAAATCCCCATTCGTCTTTGCTGGTCTTTTTAGGAGGTCTTTTCTAGCTACTTTTGGCCTAGAAATTAGTTAACCAAATCACTCTAGTTTCAACATAACCATAATAATTTAATACTTAACCTATGAAAATTTTAGCCATTGATGATCAGCAATTAATATTGCTGTCTGTAGAAAAAAAATTGACCGAATTGGGATTTGAAGTTCAAGTCGCCGATTGCGGTACCAAAGGAATTGAGATCTATGAGAGCTTTCAACCCGATCTTGTTATTGTAGATATCAACATGCCCGATATGTCCGGCCTTGAGGTCGTAAAGCATATAAGGATCACCAGGAATCAAAACACTCCTATTTTAGTGTTATCTGGTAATACCAATGAATCTGTCATTGTAGACGGTTTTGATCTAGGTATCAACGATTACATGAAAAAGCCGGTAAGTTTAAATGAAATGGCAGCCCGGATCGAAAGGATCTTAGGGATCTGCACCATGACTAACAGGGAAAAACCGGAAAATACCAACCAAATGCTTCAGAAGTATTGTGTAGGTATTGTGATCCCTTGTTATAATGAAGAAGAACGCCTAAGCAGCGCGGTCTTTCAAAAATTTGCCACTCAGAACCTGGGGTATCATCTTTGTTTTGTCAATGATGGTAGTACCGATAATACACTGCAGGTACTTCAAGACCTTAGAAAAGGGAATGAGGATACAATTAGTATTTACGATTGTGCAAAGAACGGAGGAAAAGCTGAAGCTGTAAGACAGGGAATATTGCATTTATCCAAGGATAACCAATTCGATTATTTAGGGTATCTGGATGCCGATCTGTCTACGGATTTCAGAGATTTTGATGATCTGGTAAACACCCTGGAAAATTCAGAATTTAAAATTGTAAGCGGATCCCGTATCAGTAGAATGGGTGCTAATATTACTAAGGAGTCTGCCCGGAAGATAATCAGTAAGACCATTAACCTGATCATTCAAAACATATTGGGGATGCCCTTTAAGGATACTCAATGTGGTGCTAAGATCATGAAGCGTGAAATGGTAGCCCCTATTTTTGAAACGAAATTTATTACCCGCTGGTTGTTCGACGTGGAGATTTTTATGCGGATGAAAAAATTCTACGGTAAAGAGACCGTTCAAAGTCTGATCTGTGAACAACCCTTAAAAAGGTGGATCCATGCAGATGGTTCCAAACTTTCCATGAAAGACTCCATAAAGATCGTTGGGCAACTAGGACAAATAGCCTGGCATTACAAGGCAGCCTAATAGTGG
>CALZFZ010000071.1 GCA_945786965.1 uncultured Muriicola sp.
AGGAGCATGTTTCAATAATCCGGTGTTACCGGCGGTTAAGGTTGGAGCCGCATATCTGAAGACCTGCCAGAAAGGAAAGTTCCAGGGCATTATCGCCAAAACACCTCCAATTGGGTCATGCTTCACAAAGCTTTTATCGGCATCAGTGCTTATGGCTTCGTCTGCTAGAAAGGCCGGGGCATTTTCCGAATAATAGTCGCATACCCAAGCACATTTGTTTACTTCCGACCTGGATTCCTTAATAGGTTTTCCCATTTCCAGGCTGATCATTTGTGCATACTCTTCCACATTGTCTCGCAATACTTGTCCGGCTTTTTTAAGTAATTTGCAACGTTCCGAAAGTGGTACCGCACGCCAGGATTCAAAGGCTTTCTGGCTATTATCTAACCGTTCATCCAATTCTTTTTGAGTAAGCGACGTGTAACGGCCCACGACCTGGCCGTTGTATGGGTTAATGCTCTTAAATTCCATATTACTTCGTTAGGCTGCCGCTGAGTGCTATTTTTTCGCGTTTGTCTTCGATGACCTGTGAGACATATTTTCCACGAATGGCCTTTATCCAATCTTTTGCCCGTTTGTTGAGTTGTAAATTATCGGTCATCATTATGCCTCTGGATACAAGGATGCCCATATCGGCTCCTTCGTATAAATAATCCCCTTGTTTGGCGATATGAAGGAAAAATGCCTCATTTTCTGTTTCCACTGCTCTTCTATGGGTATCCATTCTGTCGAATTGAATATGACCATTATCGAACATTTTATAAATCCCGGATTTTGGCGCCTCGGATACATACTCGATAGTATCTTCTGTATGTTTGATGATCAACTGGCTCCACCCGTCTATGTTCTCTTGTCTTGCCCATCTCGCATTTAGTTCATTTACATTCAGTTTATAGTCCACATCCATCCATTCCAAAATATGGAATACAAAAAGAGGGGCGTCTGCCAAGGCAAAAACCGCGTGATTGGTAATAGAACTTGCTCCGGTTACCCTTGGGTTCAGTTCCCCAAGATAAATCTCACCATTGTCCTGATCGATTAGAAAATCTAATTCAAAATATCCTTTGTACCCTTCCTTCCTCAATTGATCACCAAAAAGTTGCGTGTATTTAGTTGCCTTTTTCCTTATATCCGCTGTAAAGGCATTGGGATAAATTTCATTACCGCACCAACCGCCTTTGTATGGGGTCATCTCTTTAAAGCCGACAAGCTCTGTCATTAAGGGGGCGACGATGGTACCATGTCTGGTAACACAAGCCTCAATTGCAGATCCCTTGCAATTGATACGTTTCATTATTTTCACTTCCTTTTCTTTGACAATTTCCTCTTCGTATTTTTTAAATTCTTCCTCATTGGAGATAAAAAATGTAGTATGACCCGAATCTCCAAAAGGCGTTTGGATTACCAGATCATTGCCAAGAACCTTAGAAACTTTCTTCAAGTGGCCATAATCCAAAACAGGGGAGAGTACATAAGGTACACATGGTACGCCGGCCTTTTCGGCAATGCGGTTGGTATTCACCTTATTGTCCATAAACGTCCGCATCTTGGCTGTAGGGAACATCACCTGCAGACCTAATTTTTTTGCGAGCTTCTCCGTCTTTTCATCAAACATTAAAAACATGGCCTTTCCGGCCGACTTTCCTATTTTCCTGGAGGTTAAATAATCTTGAACTTCCGGATGCTGAAGGAGATAATTGTTGATGTCTTCTATACTTGTGAATTCGTCATGCGGAATTTCCTCCTTAGGGGAAAAAACATTCGGGTGTTGCCCGTCAAAACATTCTATATGGCATATAAACTTAAATCCCTTGATCCATTCATCAGCACCTAGCATATTAAAATTTGTGGCACTTATAAAATAAAGAGGGGTCTCGTTTTTATAAAAGAATCTTCTTATATCTGGAACGCCATTGAGTACATCTGCGGTTACCGCTTTTTTCGCAGGGTTGGTTTTCTTCGCTACTGGCTTTGTTACAGCCTTTGCTACTGGTTTTGCTGCAAGCTTTGCGACTTTCTTAGTTGGGACTGCTTTCTTGGCTACAGCTTTGGCCACAGGCTTGGTAACTTTCTTAGTTGTTGTAGATTTTTTAGTGCTCATTTTTTTATTTTCAATGATTAGATTAGTTGTTTTTTCTTCTTTCCAATAGACATACCGCCAATGGAAGTGGTGATCTTGTGCCGGTCCAGGATCTTATTCTTGAATACACGCAGGCCTAGATCGGATCGATATCCGTGTATTTCGCTCACATCCAGTGCGGTCAGGAAATTGATGATCTCATCGCTTACCACCTGGCCCGGAACTAATACAGGAAACCCCGGGGGATATGGAATTACAAAAGTGGAAGCAACTAATTTTCTGCCTGTACCCATTACTGACAAACACTCGTTTAAGGGAACATATTCATAATTTTCTTCGTCGTACGCAAGGAAATAAGCTTCCCGTAAATTCCCTCCGGGAACACCTGGTACGGCCTGAAATGAATGATGGAAATAACTAAAATCAGGTAAAGGGGGAACTTCCTTGGTCAATGAATATATCCTTTTATCCCTTATTTCTTTTTCCTTCTCCTTGAAACACCGGCAACACCGACAAGGCCGGTGCCGAGCAGAAGCATGGTGGTTGGTTCGGGGATGGGGTTGTTTCATCGCTCAATCTCCATAACACTAAAGTTACCTGATTATCATAGAGAAAACAGTAACGCTCAACCCCTAATTCCCCGAAAGTTCAAATCCTCTGGTAAAAGTTTTTCTTCATGAAACCATGACAGCCCTACGCAAGTTCTTTTGTTCGCTTTTCGGGATGTCTATAATCATGGGGCCTGGTTG
>CALZFZ010000072.1 GCA_945786965.1 uncultured Muriicola sp.
ATTTTGTCCATAGATGTTCACAAAACAGACTGAAAGAATAAGTTTCGCATCCGCTAAGAACATACCGGACTACCCGGATTTCTTGGACATTCAGATTAAATCATTTCAAGATTTTTTTCAGCTTGAAACAAAATCTGACGAAAGGGGCAATGAAGGATTGTACAATACCTTCATGGAAAACTTTCCAATTACCGACACAAGAAACCAATTTGTATTGGAATTTCTTGATTATTTTATCGATCCGCCGCGTTATTCCATTCAGGAATGCATAGAGCGTGGACTAACTTATAGCGTACCCTTAAAAGCACGTTTAAAACTATACTGTACAGATCCTGAGCACGAGGATTTTGAAACCATAGTGCAGGATGTATACCTGGGGACCATTCCTTATATGACCCCAAGTGGTACTTTTGTAATAAACGGTGCGGAACGAGTTGTTGTATCCCAATTACACCGATCTCCAGGCGTATTCTTCGGACAGTCCTTCCACGCCAATGGAACAAAATTATACTCTGCAAGGGTTATTCCATTTAAAGGCTCCTGGATCGAATTTGCTACCGATATCAACAGCGTCATGTACGCCTACATCGATAGAAAAAAGAAATTACCTGTAACAACTTTGTTCAGGGCCATTGGCTTTGAGCGCGATAAGGATATTCTTGAGATATTTGACCTATCGGAAGAAGTCAAGGTTTCAAAAGCAGGATTGACAAAAGTTTTAGGGCGGAAACTAGCGGCCAGAGTCTTGAATACCTGGCACGAGGATTTCGTGGATGAAGATACCGGTGAAGTAGTATCCATCGAACGAAACGAAATTGTTTTGGATCGTGATACCATTTTGGAAAAAGAACATATTGCTCAAATTATGGAGACCGATGTGAAAACCATCCTTCTTCATAAAGAGAACAATGCACAGAGCGATTATGCTATTATTCATAATACGCTTCAGAAAGACCCGACCAACTCTGAAAAAGAGGCGGTTGAGCATATTTATCGCCAATTGCGTAACGCTGAACCACCAGATGAAGAGACCGCAAGGGGTATCATTGATAAATTGTTTTTCTCGGATCAACGGTACAACCTCGGTGAGGTAGGTCGTTACCGAATGAATAAGAAATTAGGATTGGATATTGGAATGGACAAACAAGTCCTGACCAAAGAAGATATCATAACGATCATCAAATACTTAATTGAGTTAATAAACTCAAAGGCAGAGATCGATGATATCGATCACTTGTCTAACAGGCGTGTAAGAACCGTAGGTGAGCAATTGTCTTCCCAGTTCGGTGTTGGACTTGCGCGTATGGCCAGAACCATCCGCGAGCGAATGAATGTTCGCGATAACGAAGTGTTTACACCTATAGATCTGATCAATGCCAAGACCTTGTCTTCGGTAATTAATTCGTTCTTCGGGACCAACCAGTTATCACAGTTCATGGATCAGACCAACCCACTAGCGGAAATCACGCACAAGCGGAGATTGTCTGCATTAGGGCCAGGCGGACTCTCGAGAGAGCGTGCCGGGTTTGAGGTACGTGATGTACACTATACGCATTATGGCAGGCTTTGTCCTATAGAAACTCCGGAAGGGCCTAATATTGGACTTATTTCTTCACTTTCTGTTTTTGCGAAAGTGAATTCTATGGGCTTCCTTGAAACACCTTATCGCAAAGTTACCAAGGGGAAAGTAGATACTAAAGAGTTTATTTACCTGAGTGCAGAGGAAGAAGAAGGGATGAAGATTTCACAGGCAAATATCCCTTTAAAGAAAGATGGAACCATTGACAGTGAGAAGGTAATTGCGAGAGAAGAAGGCGATTTCCCTGTGGTAGATCCGTCAGAGGTGAACTACACGGACGTTGCTCCAAACCAAATTGCCTCTATTTCGGCATCCTTGATTCCATTCCTGGAACATGATGATGCGAACAGGGCATTGATGGGATCTAATATGATGCGCCAGGCCGTGCCATTATTAAAACCACAATCACCGATCGTAGGTACCGGTTTGGAAAGACAAGTTGCCTCGGACTCCAGGGTATTGATCAATGCTGAAGGAGACGGTGTTATTGAATATGTAGATTCTCACAGGATCACTATAAAATATATTCGTTCTGAAGAAGAAAAACTGGTAAGTTTTGATGAGGATTCCAAAACCTATGAACTGGTTAAATTCAGAAAGACCAACCAGGGTACAAGTATCAACTTAAAACCGATCGTTAAGAAAGGCGATAAAGTAAAACGTGGTCAGGTGTTGTGTGAAGGATATGCAACAGAGAGCGGTGAATTAGCTCTGGGTAGGAACCTGAAAGTGGCATTTATGCCATGGAAAGGCTACAACTTTGAGGATGCGATCGTGATATCTGAAAAGGTAGTACGGGAAGATATTTTTACATCTATCCATATCGATGAATACTCACTGGAAGTACGGGATACTAAATTGGGAGCTGAAGAGCTAACTAACGATATCCCTAATGTTTCTGAAGAAGCCACCAAAGATTTGGATGAGTATGGTATGATCCGTATCGGGGCCGAAGTAAAACCAGGTGATATTTTAATAGGTAAGATTACACCAAAAGGGGAATCGGATCCTACACCAGAGGAAAAACTGCTTCGTGCCATTTTTGGTGACAAGGCAGGGGATGTAAAAGATGCATCACTAAAAGCTTCTCCATCCTTAAGAGGAGTGGTCATAGACAAGAAACTATTCTCGAGATCTATAAAGGATAAGCGTAAACGCTCAGAAGATAAAGAAGCGATCAATTCACTGGAACTGGAATATGAATTAAAATTCCAGGAACTTAAGGATGTACTTGTAGAAAAATTGTTCAAAATGATCAATGGTAAGACCTCTCAGGGGGTTGCCAATGATTTGGGTGAAGAAGTATTACCGAAAGGTAAAAAGTACACCATGAAGATGTTAAATGCCGTAGATGATTTTGCGCATTTGGTAAGTGGTAGTTGGACTACCGATAAAGGCACCAATGTATTGGTCGCCGATTTGTTGCATAACTACAAGATTAAGTTGAACGACCTCCAGGGAAACCTGAGAAGGGATAAATTCACCATCTCAGTTGGTGATGAACTACCAGCTGGGATCATGAAGCTTGCAAAGGTGTATATCGCCAAGAAACGTAAGCTCAAGGTAGGAGATAAGATGGCAGGGCGTCATGGTAACAAAGGTATCGTAGCCAGAATCGTCCGGCAGGAAGACATGCCTTTCCTTGAGGATGGAACACCTGTAGATATTGTACTAAATCCGCTTGGGGTACCCTCGCGTATGAATATAGGACAGATCTATGAGACCGTATTAGGTTGGGCAGGACAAAAACTCGATAAGAAATATGCAACACCTATTTTTGATGGAGCAACCCTGGATCAGATCAATAGCTATACGGACGAGGCCGGTATTCCAAGATTTGGACATACTTATCTGTACGATGGAGGTACAGGGCAACGTTTCGATCAGGCTGCAACGGTAGGGGTCATCTATATGTTGAAATTGGGACATATGGTAGACGACAAGATGCATGCCCGTTCCATAGGACCCTATTCATTGATTACGCAACAACCCCTGGGAGGTAAAGCACAATTTGGCGGACAGCGTTTCGGGGAAATGGAAGTATGGGCACTACAGGCATACGGAGCTTCGGCTACGTTGCGTGAGATCCTAACCGTAAAATCGGATGATGTGATTGGTAGGGCTAAAACCTACGAGTCTATCGTAAAAGGAGAAACCATGCCAGAACCTGGTTTACCAGAATCTTTCAATGTACTGATGCACGAACTTAAAGGATTAGGTTTGGACATTCGATTGGAAGAGTAATTTTAGTTCTTGTAACACAATTAATATAGTATCACCATAGAATTATGGCTAGACAAAACGATAATACAGCAGTAAAGAGGTTTAATAAAATTTCCATTGGCCTGGCTTCTCCGGAATCTATTTTGGCAGCATCAAGGGGGGAAGTTTTAAAACCTGAAACTATTAACTACAGAACACACAAACCGGAGCGCGATGGTTTGTTCTGTGAGCGTATTTTTGGTCCTGTTAAGGATTATGAATGTGCTTGTGGAAAATACAAGCGTATCCGTTACCGTGGTATCGTATGTGATCGATGTGGTGTGGAGGTTACTGAGAAGAAGGTACGAAGAGACCGCGTAGGACATATAAACCTTGTAGTTCCTGTAGCACATATTTGGTATTTCCGTTCCCTGCCCAATAAAATTGGATATCTTTTGGGATTGCCTTCCAAAAAGTTAGACATGATCATTTACTACGAACGTTATGTAGTAATTCAGCCAGGGATCGCCAAAGGACCGGAAGGAGAAGAAATACAAAAATTGGATTTTCTTACTGAAGAAGAATACCTGAACATCCTCGAGACCATTCCACCGGAGAATCAGTATTTAGAGGACTCTGATCCCAACAAGTTTATTGCCAAAATGGGAGCCGAATGTCTTATCGACCTTTTGTCCAGGATAGATCTTAAAGAGCTTTCGTACGATCTAAGACACAAAGCTAATACGGAGACTTCCAAACAACGTAAAACAGAGGCTTTAAAAAGGCTTCAGGTTGTGGAGGCATTAAGGGAATCTCAGGATAACAGGGAGAACAGACCGGAGTGGATGATCATGAAAGTGGTCCCGGTGATTCCGCCGGAATTACGTCCGCTGGTGCCATTAGATGGAGGCCGTTTTGCAACCTCGGATCTAAATGACCTTTACAGAAGGGTGATCATCCGAAACAATCGTTTAAAGCGATTAATGGAGATTAAAGCACCTGAGGTGATCCTTCGAAATGAAAAACGGATGTTACAGGAAGCTGTAGACTCCTTATTCGATAATACCCGTAAGGCATCTGCTGTAAAGACAGAATCGAACCGTCCTTTAAAATCACTTTCAGACTCCTTGAAAGGGAAACAAGGTCGTTTTCGTCAAAACTTGCTTGGTAAACGTGTAGATTATTCGGCTCGTTCCGTGATCGTGGTAGGTCCCGAGATGAATTTGTTCGAGTGTGGATTGCCAAAAGATATGGCAGCAGAGTTATACAAACCTTTTGTAATTCGGAAACTCATTGAAAGGGGAATCGTAAAGACCGTAAAATCTGCAAAGAAAATTATTGATAAAAAAGAACCGGTTGTTTGGGATATTTTAGAGAATGTCCTAAAAGGACACCCTGTACTTTTAAACCGTGCCCCTACATTACACCGTTTGGGAAGTCAGGCCTTTCAGCCTAAATTGATTGAAGGTAAGGCAATTCGTTTACACCCACTCGTTTGTACTGCGTTTAACGCGGATTTCGATGGGGATCAGATGGCGGTGCACCTTCCGTTAGGCCCGGAGGCAATTCTGGAGTCACAATTGTTGATGCTTGCATCCCATAACATCCTAAATCCGGCCAATGGTTCGCCAATTACCGTACCATCGCAGGATATGGTTTTGGGATTGTATTATATGACCAAAGAAAGAAAGTCGACCAAAGAAGTACCCGTGAAAGGGGAAGGTTTAACTTTCTATTCGTACGAAGAAGTAGTGATCGCCTTCAATGAAGGGAGGGTTGAGCTCAATGCAGGAATTAAGGTACGTGCCAAAGATTTCAATGAAGAAGGAGCATTGGTAAATCAGATCATTGAGACCACGGTAGGTAGGGTGTTGTTCAACATGGTAGTGCCGGAAGAGGCGGGCTATGTAAACGATGTTCTTAACAAGAAATCACTGCGAGACATCATCGGTCGGATATTGGCAGTGACAGATGTACCTACTACGGCTGGCTTTTTGGACAAAATAAAGACCATGGGATACGAATTTGCCTTTAAGGGAGGATTGTCCTTCAGTTTAGGTGATATTATTATCCCACAGGAAAAACACGAAATGATCGCAGATGCCAATGAACAGGTAGATGGGATTATGGCGAACTATAATATGGGTCTGATTACCAACAACGAACGCTATAACCAGGTGATCGATGTGTGGACCTCCACCAACGCAATGTTGACCGAGTTGGCCATGAAGCGAATTCGTGAAGACAATCAAGGGTTTAACTCAGTATATATGATGTTAGATTCTGGTGCGAGGGGTTCTAAGGAGCAAATCAGGCAGTTAACCGGGATGCGTGGATTAATGGCGAAGCCTAAAAAATCAACAGCAGGTGGTGGAGAGATTATAGAAAACCCAATCCTATCGAACTTTAAGGAAGGCTTGTCTATTCTTGAATATTTTATTTCTACACACGGAGCCCGTAAGGGACTTGCAGATACCGCCCTTAAAACAGCCGATGCCGGGTACTTAACCCGAAGATTGGTCGATGTTTCACAGGATGTCATTGTGAATATTGAGGACTGCGGAACATTGCGTGGAATTGAAGTTGAGGCTTTGAAGAAGAATGAAGAGATAGTTGAAACCTTAGGTGAACGAATTTTGGGTAGGGTTGCCCTTCACGATGTGTTTAACCCACTTACAGAAGAACTGATCCTGCATGCTGGTCAGCAGATCATGGAAGCAGATGTGAGAATGATTCAAGCGTCTCCTATAGAAAGGCTAGAAGTTAGATCGGCGCTTACTTGTGAAGCCCAAAAAGGTATTTGTGGCAAATGTTACGGTCGTAACCTGGCAACCAATAAGATGGTTCAAAGGGGTGAAGCCGTTGGGGTTGTTGCCGCACAATCTATTGGTGAACCTGGAACCCAGCTAACCTTGCGTACCTTCCACGTTGGGGGTATCGCCGGTAACATATCAGAAGATAACAAGCTGGAAGCAAGGTTTGATGGTAAAGCAGAGATCGAGGATTTACGAACCGTTAAAGGGGAAGGTAGCGACGGAAAGGCCGCTAATATTGTTATTTCCAGAACTTCAGAAATCAAAATTGTAGATGTCAAGACTGGGATAACCTTAAGTACCAATAACATCCCTTATGGTTCACAACTCTTTATAAAGAATGGAGTAAAGATTTCCAAAGGTGATGTGATTTGCCAGTGGGATCCTTATAACGGTGTTATTGTTTCTGAATTCCCGGGTAAAATTGCCTATGAAAATATTGAACAGGGTATAACCTACCAAGTTGAAATTGATGAGCAAACCGGATTCCAGGAAAAAGTAATATCAGAATCGAGGAACAAGAAACTGATTCCTACTTTACTGATCATGAATAGCAAGGATGAAGTATTGCGTTCGTATAACCTGCCCGTTGGTTCCCACCTTATGGTAGATGATGGAGATAAAATCAAGGAAGGCAAGATATTGGTTAAAATTCCACGTAAATCTGCCAAAGCGGGAGATATTACAGGAGGTCTCCCACGGGTTACCGAATTATTTGAAGCCCGTAACCCTTCCAATCCGGCTGTAGTTTCAGAAATAGACGGGGTTGTTTCCTTTGGAAAGATCAAAAGAGGGAACCGGGAAATTATAATCGAATCCAAATTGGGTGAGATTAAAAAATACCTGGTAAAACTTTCGAACCAGATCCTGGTTCAGGAGAATGATTACGTCCGTGCTGGCATGCCACTATCTGACGGATCTATAACTCCTGAAGATATATTAGCGATCAAAGGACCATCTGCTGTACAGCAGTATCTGGTCAATGAGGTGCAGGAAGTATATCGTTTGCAGGGAGTTAAGATCAATGACAAGCATTTTGAAGTTGTTGTTCGACAAATGATGAGAAAAGTGCGTATCGTAGATCCGGGAGATACTATATTCTTGGAGAATCAACTGATTCATAAAGACGATTTTATTGAAGAGAACGATGAGATCTACGGTAAAAAAGTGGTAGAAGATGCAGGCGAATCAGAAACTCTTAAAGCTGGACAAATCATAACGGCACGCGAATTAAGGGATGAAAATTCTATATTAAAACGCTCAGACAAAGGGTTAGTTAGTGCCAAAGATGCCATTGCAGCGACTGCAACGCCTGTATTGCAGGGAATTACAAGAGCATCCTTGCAGACCAAGTCATTTATTTCTGCTGCTTCCTTCCAGGAAACTACCAAGGTCCTCAATGAGGCCGCCGTAAGTGGAAAGATCGATGACTTAGAAGGCTTGAAGGAGAATGTGATCGTTGGTCACAAGATACCTGCCGGTACCGGTATGCGAGATTATGAATCCATCATTGTAGGTTCCAAACAGGAATACGATGAGATCATGGCTCGTAAGGAAGAGTTGAAATTTTAAATTATAAACCCTCAATAGTTCTATTGGGGGTTTTTTATATTCCATCTTTTAAGTTTAAAATAATGGCTGAAAAAGAAAAAAAACAAAAACAGATCAATATAGAGTTGGATGAGAAAATGGCCGAAGGTATATATTCTAACCTGGCAATAATTAACCATTCCGTTTCCGAATTTGTGGTCGATTTCATTAGTATGATGCCGGGTGCACCTAAAGCGAAAGTAAAGAGCCGTATCATACTTACACCGCAGCATGCCAAGAAATTTCTAAAGGCATTGAATGATAATGTAACCCGCTTTGAAAAAACACACGGAGCTATCAAAGATTATGAACAGCCTCCTATTCCATTGAATTTTGGACCTACAGGAGAAGCATAACTAATAAATCCCAGGATCTTCCCGGGTTTTTTATACTGTTTTATGAATATTCAGAAGTAAAGTGCAAGGTAACATTGGGGTATTTTTGCTGAGTCATTTGCAGGGAAAATTGGGAGTCTGCAAGAAATACCAGCTGGTTGCGCTTGTCCTTCGCAAGAAATTTTTGTTTCACCCTTTTAAATTCCTTGAATTCCTCACTTTTTGGGTCTTTCGGTTCTACCCAGCACGCTTTGTAGACCGGGAAATTTTCATAAGTACATTTGGCCCCATATTCATGTTCCAAGCGGTACTGGATTACTTCATATTGCAGGGCACCAACGGTGCCAATTACTTTGCGGCCATTAAGCTCCAGCGTAAATAACTGGGCTACCCCTTCATCCATTAGTTGATCGATACCTTTGTTCAATTGTTTAGCCTTCATAGGATCGGCATTATTGATATACCTGAAATGCTCAGGGGAAAAACTGGGGATCCCTTTATAATGTAATACTTCCCCTTCTGTGAGGGTATCGCCGATCTTAAAATTACCGGTGTCGTGAAGACCAACGATATCGCCTGGATAGGAGATATCTACAATTTCTTTTTTTTCTGCAAAAAAGGCATTCGGGCTAGAGAATTTTAGTTTTTTGTTGTGCCGCACATGCAGGTATGGCTTGTTCCTTTCGAAAGTGCCGGAAACTACCTTTACAAAGGCTAAGCGATCCCGGTGTTTTGGGTCCATATTGGCATGTATCTTAAATACGAAGCCCGTCATTTCTTTTTCATCGGCCTTTACAAGTCGTTCTTCCGCCATTTTATCTCTGGGGGTAGGAGCAATATCAACAAAACAATCTAACAATTCCCTTACACCAAAATTATTTAAAGCAGAACCGAAAAAAACCGGTTGCAGGGCTCCATCCAAATATTGTTGTTTATCAAAAGGAGGATAAACGCCGGCAATAAGATCTAAATTCTCCCGAAGCGTATCAGCGGCTTTAACACCGATGATCTTTTCCAGTTCAGGATTATTCAGGTCGTCAAAGGCTATCGTATCTTCAATGTTCTTCTTACTATCGCCACTAAAAAGATTGATATTTTTCTCATAGATATTGTAGATACCCTTAAAGTCGTACCCCATTCCAATGGGAAAGCTTAAGGGTGTAACGGTTAGCCCTAGTTTTTGTTCCACTTCATCCAAAAGGTCAAAGGCATCCTTACCTTCCCGGTCCATTTTATTTATAAAAACGATCATTGGAATTTTACGCATCCGGCAAACCTCAACCAATTTTTCGGTTTGTTCCTCAACACCTTTGGCAACATCGATCACCACAATAACACTGTCCACGGCGGTCAGGGTTCTAAAGGTGTCCTCAGCAAAATCCTTATGCCCGGGAGTATCCAGGATATTGATCTTTTTATCCTTGTAATGGAAGGCCAGGACAGAAGTAGCCACTGAGATCCCCCGCTGCCGTTCGATCTCCATAAAATCGCTGGTGGCCGATTTTTTAATCTTGTTGTTTTTAACAGCGCCCGCTTCCTGAATGGCACCCCCAAACAACAGTAATTTTTCGGTCAAAGTCGTTTTCCCGGCATCCGGGTGGGAAATGATACCAAACGTTCGTCTTCTGGCTATTTCTTTCTTAAAATTCACGTAAAAAAATTTTTTGCAATAATAAGCAGAAATAATGGGTGTTCGGAATCTTAGGGGGGCTATTTAAAACCTGATCTGCATACAAATTAAATAGGAATTGTATTCGAAGTGCAAATTACTGTCGATTCATTTGTTCGATAAATAGTACAGGTCATCTGATTTAGTAGGGTAAATCCTACAATGCATTATTGCCAAATACATTCATTCATGCAGCCAAATAGACTGTTAATATGTCTTTTATCGATAAAAAGCGTTGTTAACAGATACTATATAAATTATGCTTTTAATCCATTTGTTGATAGGCTAATATGCTATATATTGCGTCTTACTTATAGAAGCTCCCATTTCTTACTTAGTTCTTCTTTTACACGCCGTGGTGATTAGTTTAATCAAAACTAACATTTATGGAGAACTTTACTTTTTCTAACATACGACAAGCAGTTTTAAGCGTCTCTTGGATCGCTTTCTTGTTTATTTTTTCTTCCCAACTATCTTTTGGAAACGATTCGCTTACCATTAGGTCGGTTTCCGTAACCTATACAGATACTGATGGAGATGGAGTACCTGATGGTACAGATGTGGATGATGATAACGACGGGATAATAGATGCTGTAGAGGATAAAAATACAGATGGGGATGACGATCCTGCTACCGATGCTACGGATACCGATGGTGATGGTATTCCGAATTACTTGGATATCGATTCGGATAATGACGGTATTTTGGATAATGTGGAGGCCCAAACAACAGTCGGCTTTATTGCTCCATGTGGTATAGATACAGATGGAAATGGCCTGGACGATCATTATGAAGAAACCCCTGGTAGTTGTGATGGCCTAACTCCGATTGACACGGATGAAGATGGTATCCCGGATTATTTGGATATCGATTCAGATGATGATGGGATTCTGGATAATGTGGAAGCACAAACCACTGCAGATTTTCAGGAACCCTGCGGTTTGGATACTGATGGCAATGGATTGGATGATCATTATGAAGAGCATCCCGGTTCTGGCGATGGCATTACACCGGTGGACACCGATGGGGATTCCCATCCTGATTTCCGCGATATCGATTCAGATGATGATGGGATCCTGGATAATGTGGAAGCACAAACTACTGAAGATTTTATAGCCGTTTGCGACAATGATACGGACGGGAATGGCCTGGACGATCATTATGAAGAGCATCCTGGCTCCGGCGATGGTTTGGATCCGATCAATTCTGATAATGATTCCAATCCCAACTTTAGGGATATCGATTCGGACAATGACGGACTTCCTGACAACGTAGAGGCTCAGACCACAGCGGGCTATGTACCTCCAAGCGGTTTGGACGACGATGATGATGGATTAGACAATGCCTATGAAGGCTCAGGAGACGAGGGGCTTACCCCGGTGAACACCGATG